>JBDKIP010000107.1:0-3168 GCA_039797015.1 Bacteroidota bacterium | reverse complement strand
GTTTGCGTCGTTGTGTCCGCGGGCCAGTGCGGCCAATTCTTCCGTCCAGCAGATGGCAGCGCGTGCGCCGGCATGTTTGTTTGCCGTGATGGCCACACCGTTGGCGCTTCCACAGATCAATATTCCGTAAGCCGCTTCGCCGTTTTCAACTTGCGCTGCCACCGGATGAGCAAAATCCGGATAGTCAACGGAGTCTTTACTGTGCGTGCCATTATCGCGCACCACGAATCCCTCCGACCGAAGAAAATCAGCAATGAGTTGTTTATACTCGTAGCCGGCATGATCACTTCCGATCGAAATGGGTTTACTTAACTCAAACTGCATAAAACGAATTTAATCAACTCAAAAACAATAACTATCCAAACTAACCAAACTCCCAAACTACCCAAACTGAAATGGTAAATGCGCATGCATTTACCATTTCAAAATCCATGCAAACATCAACGGCGCTACGATCGTAGCATCACTCTCCACAATGTACTTGGGCGTCTGAATGTCAAGCTTGCCCCAAGTGATCTTCTCATTGGGAACCGCGCCGGAATAAGAACCATAAGATGTTGTCGAATCAGAGATCTGACAGAAATAACTCCAGAACGGCACATCGTGCCACTCCAAGTCCTGATACATCATGGGCACCACGCAGATCGGGAAATCACCGGCAATGCCGCCACCGATCTGGAAGAAGCCAACACCTTTTCCTCCCGAATTCTCGCGATACCAATCGGCCAACCAAGTCATGTACTCAATGCCACTCTTCACGGTACTGGCCTTCAATTCATTCTTGATCACGTAACTCGCAAAAATGTTGCCCGTAGTACTATCCTCCCAACCCGGTACCACGATCGGAATGTTCTTCTGCGCCGCCGCTACGATCCAACTATCCTTCGGATCGATCTCGTAGTACTGCTCCAACTCGCCACTCAACACGGTCTTATACAAAAACTCATGCGGGAAATAACGTTCTCCCTTCGCCTCCGCATCTTTCCACTGCTTCACGAGATGCTTCTGCAAACGGCGAAATGCCTCCTCCTCGGGTATACATGTATCCGTCACGCGGTTGTAATGATTTTCCAATAAGTCCCACTCCTCCTGTGGCGTCAAGTCCCGATAATTCGGAATCCGCTTATACTTCGAATGTGCCACCAAGTTCATGACATCCTCCTCCAGGTTCGCGCCGGTACAGCTGATGATCTGGACTTTGTCCTGACGGATCATCTCCGCCAAGGAAATACCCAGCTCGGCCGTACTCATGGCGCCCGCCAAGGTGATCATCATCTTGCCGCCCTCGGCCAAATGTTTTTCATAACCCTTTGCCCCATCTACCAGTGCGGCTGAATTGAAGTGACGATAATGATGTTCGATGAATTGAGAGATTGGTCCACGTTGCATATTGATCGGTTTTAACCGCCTTCCGATCCCGAATGGCCGGGAGACTATGCGGACCCCGCAAAAATAAAGCAGCCCCTCCCAAATAAACTACCTTTACGCATGCATCTGAAGAAAATATTCACCGCGGGATTCGCCCTGCTCTTCGTTTTTGTCGGACAAGCACAAAAAATAAATTTTCGAACCGATACCACCTCGGTAGCCGTTTACGGTGGAAGCATGTACGGCACCCTGTTCATTCCTGAACAACCCAGCCCACCCATCGTACTCCTCATCGCCGGATCCGGCGCCACCGACCGTAACGGAAACACCGCCGGAATGCCCGGGAAAAACAACTCGCTTCTTCAATTGGCCGATAGCCTTGCCAGACACGGCATCGCATCACTCCGATACGACAAAAGAGGCATCGGTGAAAGCGCCAAAGCACTTGCCAAAGAAGAAAGCCTGGTCTTCGAACAAAATAGTGCCGATGCCCGCGTGTGGCTGCAACATCTTTATGAAAAAGGATACAAACGCATTTATGTAGCCGGACACAGCGAAGGATCACTTGTCGCATTACAAGCAGCGCAAACCTTTCCGGTAAGCGGACTCATCAGCTTGGCCGGTGCCGGACGACCCATTCAGGAAGTACTCCGCGAACAACTCTCCACCCTGCCCGAGGCATTAAAATCCACCGCCTACAATTGCCTCGATACGCTCGCGAACGGAAACCGGATCAAAGAACCTCCCCTCGCCCTGCTTTCCCTGTTCCGACCCTCCATACAAGACTACCTGATCAGTTGGATGAAACTCGATCCCGCAACCCTCATCAAAACCATTACCTGCCCGGCACTGATCGTTCAAGGGGGACAAGACATTCAAGTCCAATTGGCCGACGCCAACCGATTGCATCAGGCAAATACAAAAAATCAACTGCTGATCCTGCCCAACATGAATCATATTTTCAAACCGATCACCGACGGATCGCGTGCAAAGAACATCGCCAGCTACACCGACCCCAATCAATACGTGATGACCGAACTCGTATCCGCCATTCGCCGATTCATTCAATAACCCATGTGCGGCCTCGCCGGAATCCTCCAACCCGACCCACAGCAATACTCCACCGGAGATTTGCAGCGGATGACCGATGCCCTGGCACATCGTGGTCCTGATGGCAATCATCATTGGCGGTCGAACGACGGCACCGTGCTACTCGGTCACCGCCGACTCAAAATCATCGACCTGACCGAACAGGCCAATCAACCGCTTCATTACGGAAACCGATACACGCTCGTCCACAACGGCGAGATCTACAACTACCTCGAATTAAAAAAAATCCTCACCCAACACGGATACACTTTCAGATCCACCGGCGATACCGAAGTCATCGCCGCCGCATACGACCATTGGGGGAAAAACTGTGTCGATCATTTCGACGGCATGTTCGCCTTCGCCCTTTGGGATGAGCGTGAACAAAAACTGTTCGCCGCCCGTGACCGATTTGGCGAAAAACCATTTTATTATTCCTTGCAAGGGCAAACACTACTCTTCGCCTCCGAGATAAAAGCCTTCTGGCCACTTGGCATCCGAAAAGAGATCAACCGACACATGGCCTTTCAATACCTGGTCCTAGGCTATGTCGACGATCCGATACAACCCGATCTCACCTTCTACGAAAGCATTCACAAACTTCCCGCTGCCCATACGCTTCAATACTCTGCCATCTACCGAAGCGCGGTTGTGGAAAGCTATTGGGACATCGACCTGAACAACCAGGTAACAGATGGCTCCGACACAAAC
>JBDKIP010000106.1:0-3293 GCA_039797015.1 Bacteroidota bacterium | reverse complement strand
TGGAGGAGTATGTTTTTGTGCCACCCGGATAGGTGTATCCCTTGAAGATCTGGGAACGCAAGTTGGCCAGTACCGACACATTCAGTTTGGGATCGACGGCATATCCATATTTACTCAAGATGTCAAAACGGTCGTCGTTCTTTCGTCCGCCCTGACTGGTGGTGTTTACATAGCCCAGGTTCAGGTCGAAAGTATTGTCCCAGCTGTGTTTTTCCTTTTTGTAGAAGGCAAACAGGTTCAAATTGGTATTTGCCGAAAGCGAAAAATTGTCGCCCCCCGCGGCCCAGTTGCTCAAAGAGCCCTGTGACACGTTGATGCCCAGCAAGGCGCCGCGTTTCCAGGATTTTTTGGAGGTGTCGGCTTCTTTTTTGATGGTACGGGCGGCATCCACCCGAAGTTTTTTGATTACCTCGTCTTGTGCCTGAATGGCAACTGGAAGAATCATCATGAAGAAAATGAGCAGTCGGTGCATGGTCAAAGTAGAATTTTGGTCAAAAATAAACATTGTTATTTTCGTTCCATACATGGAGGCTGCCCAACGCTATAAACGTTCTTTGATCCGACTCTTGCTATCCAATGCGTTGATCAAATCCATTTGGATCCTGGGCATCGATCGATGGGTGCAGAACGAAGTGGGCATGCTTGCGTATGGGGAATATTTTTCGGTCTGGGGGTTGACGCTCACGGCTGGTTTTTTGCTTGACATGGGACTTTCCACGATGGTACGGCGCGAACGAGCCGCCCAAGGCTCATCTGAATCTGTCTTGGCGGGCACATTTTGGATGAAAGCCTCTCTGTTGCTTGTTTATTTTCTGGCGATCGCAAGCATTGGATGGCTGAATGGTCATTTTTCCACAAGCTGGTTCTGGGGCGTGGCCATCATCCAGGCCCTGAACTCCTTTTATGTTTATTTACGGGCCTGGGTTACCGCTACGCAGGCCTATGCGGCTGATGTTTGGTTCTCCGTGTTGGATAAAGGGATGCTCATTCCGATCTGTGCGCTTTGGCTCTCTGGCTACGTGACCACTTTACCTATCACCTTAGATGCATTCATTTTCTTGCAAACCGCTTCTCTCGGGGTTTCCATTGGGATCGTTTGGTCCTATTTGAATCACAAGCAAATTCAATTCGTGGGTCCTTTCACGATTTCTTTTCAACGGATCCGCAGCGCCTTGCCGTATGCCATTCTTGTTTTGCTGATGAGCGCACATACGCGGCTAGACGGTTTATTGATCCATCAATGGAGTGCTTCAGGTAATTTGGAGGCGGGACGATACGCCGCTGGGTACCGATTGATCGACTCGGCCAATATGTTCGGTTATCTGGTGGCCAGTTTTTTATTGCCCTATGTTTCCCGGCATCTTGCGGATGCAGGACAGCTCCGCTCGGCGATCGGCATGGCACGTAACGGACTACTTCTTTTTTCCATGAGTTTGATCGGGTTCGTTTTTTTCTTTGCCCGTGAAGTGTCTTATTTGCTTTACGCCAATGATCCAGCCGCCGTGGCGCGAATTTTGCCGATTCTGTTTGGGTCGGTCATGGGTTATTCGTTGATCCATGTGTATGGTACGGTCCTGACCGCCCGAGGATCCCTTCGGCTCTTTCAATTCGTGATCGCGCTGGCATTGGTGGTGCATCTTGTGCTTGCTTTCATTTGGATTCCGACTGCCGGGGCAGTAGGAGCCGCTCGTTCGGCATTGATCAGTCAGGTGTTGGCAGGACTCACCCTCATGTATCTGGTCCATCAACGCAACGGACTCAAACAACCCTACCCGAGCTATTTAGTTGTTATATTTACTTCGCTTCTCATTTGGTTTTTCGCTTAATACAATCCTTTACTTTTTATGCCGGATCTTATTCAATTGTTTCAGCAGCGGGGCAGAAAGCTTTTTGTGAGTTTGCTGATCGTTTGGGCTGCGACCGCCTTGATCTTGTGGTTTACGCCAAAAGAATTCAAGAGTGAAACCACATCTGTCGCTTCCAGCGCTGTGGCCTCCGACCCAAGTCGGCTGTTCGGTGCCAAGGTGCAGCACCTCTATTCACCGCTGGGCTCACCCGATCAGCTCGATCTGTTGGTGGGCAGTGGCCGTCTCGATACTGCCTATCGTCCCCTCGTTCGCCGCTTCAATCTCATCGACCATTACGAACTATCGGATACGGGAAGCAAGGCATTGTTGAAAGCCATCAAAAAACTAAAGAAGAATGCCAGTGTATTCAAAAGCGATTACGGCGAGTTGAAAGTACGGGTGTGGGATACGGATGCAGCCATGGCTGCTGAATTGGCCAATGCGCTTACCGGTCGACTCGACAGCATGCACCGCGACCTGATGAGTCGGCAAAACATACAAACCCGTGCCGCACTCGAAAGAGGATTGAAACGCCTGGAACTATCTTCCGATTCGTTGGGTGAAGGTGAACGCAATCGATTCCGCACCCTCTATCGCGACCTCATTGAAGAATATACGTTGTTGCTGGAGCAACGTCCGCCCGCCATTCAAGTGTTGGATGCCGCCACTCCTTCGTTGATGGCCGATAAGCCGGAGTGGGGTACGATCTTCCTATCGGTCACCTTGGTAACCTTTCTGATTTGGCTGATGCTCACCCTCTGGTCAGTACGCCCATCTGCACATGAAGGGAGCGCTGTCAAATAAAGTTGTTTTTTGGTTGTCGATTGCATCCATCCTGCCGGTCACGGTGGCTGCTCGCTATTTTGAAAACGGATGGCTATTTGCCTTGCCGCTGTTAATATTGCTGGGGTCAATGGCATGGGACAAGCCCCAGTGGTTGATGGGACTATTATTACTCAGTCTTCCTCTCTCCATTGAATATTCTTTCTCCGCTTCGCTGGGAACAGATCTTCCGGATGAACCGCTGATGGTGTTGCTGGCCTCTCTTTCTGTTTTTTATATCCTTTACCGCGGACGTCCGTTTGCTTCCACTCTTTGGCATCATCCGTTGTTCATTTGTTTTATTGGATGGATGTTGTGGATGACAATCGTTTCATTGGTTTCTACCACGCCTTGGTTGTCGATTAAATTCATGCTGGCCAAAACCTGGTATACGGGAGCATTTTTTTTGGCACCACTCATCTGGCTGCGCACTGCCGCAAGCATTCGCCGATCGATGTACTTATTATTCGTGCCACTCGTTCTGCTTGCTTTGACCACGCTCATTCGTCACGCATTCAGCGGTTTCAGTTTCATCACGGCCAGTGAAGTGGTTCAGCCTTATTTTCGAAACCATGTGGTCTACTCGGCGATGCTGGTGACCTTGGTGCCGGTCCTTTATTTCAG
>JBDKIP010000105.1:0-9566 GCA_039797015.1 Bacteroidota bacterium | reverse complement strand
GGTACGATGGGTGCGCCTTGTCCGCCCAGGGCCACATCCATCGATCGCAAGTCGGAAATTACGGGCAATCGAGTTACAGCCGCCAGCGCTGCGCCGTCTCCCAATTGAGCCGTGAGTTTGGTGTGCGGCTGATGAAAGGTGGTGTGTCCATGAGAGGAGATCATTCCAACCCGATAGTGCAACCCTTTTTCTTCGATGAAGCGATTGACCAATTCACCGAGATGGTGACCATAATCTACGTGCAGTTGAAGATAGTCTTGTGCATTGAGCTTGGTCGCCTGGTTCAATCGATCGCGCCATTCGGGGGTGTAGGCGTAGCAATCTGCCGCTTCGATCCGGTAATGCCATTGGGAGCCCTCCGCTAGAAATTCGACCAAGGCCAGGTCCAGTCCGTCCAGCGAACTGCCGCTCATCAGTCCCAACGATCGATACATCATGGCATTTTCAATTAGATTTGTCAAAATTAGTGTATCCCTCATGGTCATCAACCTCAGTCAGCAGCATTCTCTGGTCAGCAATTGGGTAGCCGAATTGCGTGATGTGAACGTACAATCGGATCGGATGCGGTTTCGGCGCAATCTTGAACGGATCGCGGAGGCAACTGCCTTGGAGATCAGCAAGCAACTGCCGGCCAAACAGGTGGAGGTGACCACGCCGCTGGGCACGGCTACGCATTGGATGCTGGACGGTCAGCCGGTATTGGGTACGATCCTGCGCGCAGGACTGCCCATGCACCAGGGTCTCTTGAATTATTTCGACAAGGCCGACAATGCGTTTGTATCCGCCTATCGCAAACATCACCCGGATGGAAGTTTTGAGATCCGGATGGAATATTTGTCTTGCCCCACCCTCGAGGGAAGGGTATTGATCCTCGCTGATCCCATGTTGGCCACCGGTGCTTCGCTGGCCAAAACGATCCAATTTTTGCGGGAAGAGGGAAAACCAAGTCAGGTGCATGTGGTAACAGCCATTGCTTGTCAGACGGGCATCGATCTGGTTTTGCGGGAAGAACCCAATGCCACCATTTGGTGCGGCGACATCGATGAAGAACTCACGGCCAAGAGCTACATCGTACCCGGGCTCGGAGATGCCGGAGACCTCGCCTACGGGGAGAAGCGGCAGCAATGATGGATTGGAGATGGGAGATGGAAGATGGGGTTTGGGGTTTAAAGTCTGAGGGATTTTAAACTTTCTGCTTTCTACCTTCTACTCTTTTTCCGTATTTTGCCACACCTTCGAAATCCGTTCGGGCAATTTTGGTTGCCCGTTTGCGTTTAGAAGGACCGAACCAATGATGAAAAGGCTATCCATTTTTTTATTGACGTTGGGATCATTCCTGCAGCAGGCTGTGGCGCAGGACCCTAATTTCTCACAGTTTTTTGCCTCTCCGATGACCTTGAATCCGGCGCTGACCGGAAAGTTTGACGGTGTCTTTCGGGTGGCCGGCAATTACCGCAATCAATGGCCCACGATCAACAACGCATTTGTGACCAAAACGGTATCGCTTGATTTTTCTGCCTTAAAGAATCGCCTTTCCGACATTGACAACCTGGGTATAGGTGTATTGGGGCTTACGGATCGCGCAGGCGACGGGGTATTGGTCACCAACTATGCCGGACTTTCCCTGGCCTACCACAAAGGGCTTGACGAAAACGGACTCCATCAGATCGGCGCCGGCTTTCAGGGCATCTACATCAATAAGCGATTGGATGTTACCAAGGTAGATTTTGAAGATGAATTGACCCCGCTTGGTTTTACAGGTGTAACCAGTGAGATCTTTGCGAGTAACCAGATCAGCATCGGATATTTCGACCTGAATGCCGGATTGCTTTATACCGGAAGTACCGATGGCCGCAATAGTTTTTATCTGGGCGCGTCCATGTATCACATCAATCGTCCGAAAGAAACCTTTCAAGGTGGACAATATTTGTTGAATGCACGGACCACGATCCAGGCAGGTGGACGAATTCCGTTGGGACAATACAATTTTCTTCATGTATCTGCCATTCACAGTATGCAGGCCAAGGCCAGCAATACTGTAGGCGGTATGGCGTTCTCGTATAATGTAAACCAGAACGACGAGGACCCCGTGAATGTTTACCTGGGCGCTTGGTATCGAATGAAGGATGCGGCCATTCCTTATTTCGGGTTGGAGTTCAAGGGACTTCAACTCGGCGCATCGTATGATGTGAATACCTCTGCATTGAAGCCGGCCTCCAATACCCGAGGCGGCATGGAGATTTCACTGATCTACATTCAACGCCCCTCCGATCCGAACGCGAAGCGTTTGAATTGTCCCCGCTTCTGACTTTCCTCAAAAAACCAAAGGCAACAGGAACCAACTGAACAACGTGATCAACACGATCGCAACGATGTTCATGATGCCCCCAACGACCAGCATGTGGCGAAGCCGAAGTTGTCCGCTTGCAAACACGATCGCATTGGGTGGTGTACCCATGGGCAACATTCCGGCACAACTGGCCGCCAGCGTCATGGGAATGCCTAGTAACAACGGATCCATTTGCAGGGCCGTTGCCAATGCCGTTACCACGGGGGCAAAGACGATCACTTGTGCCACATTACTCATGACCTCGCTGATGAAAAGCGACAAGGTCGTAATCAGCAATACCAGCCAAAATCCCCCGCTGGCATGATCTGCCAGCCAGATGCCCAATTGATCGATGAGCCCAGCCTTCTCCAGAGCACCTGCCAGGGCGAGTCCGCCCCCAAACAACAACAAGATCCCCCAGGCGAGCTTATGCGTATCGGACCACTCCAAAAGATGTTCGTCGGAGGAAGCATCCTCTGCTCGATCGGAAGGATGTACCGGACAAAGAAACAGTGCAAATCCCCCAAGCAAGGCAATGATGGTATCGTCTAATACGAACCAGGGTTGAATTCGGTTGATGAGTATTCTGCCCATCCACAACAAAACTGTAAGTGAAAAAATCAATACCACGCGTTTTTGGGTGTGGGTCATCGGACCGAGCGCGTTCCACTCCTGTTCTATTACGCCATCCATCAACTTGCTGGACCGAATCCGGTTTGGATAAAGCCATTTGACCATGACCACGTAGAGGATGAGCACCAGCAACAAACCCAAAGGCAGACACAGCAACATCCAATTCAAGAATCCGATCTGGATGGAAGGCACTTGTTTCTCGATGTATGCTACGTACGCGACATTGGGAGGTGTGCCGATGATCGTGCCGATGCCCCCGAGGTTGGATGAATACGCAATGGCCAACAATAGGGTGATGGAGAAATTTTGTATGCTGCCTTGCAGTTCATTTTTTTGCTTGAGGACCTGAATCACCGATAAAGCAATGGGGAACATCATCATGGTGGTGGCGGTGTTGCTCAGCCAAAGACTCATGAAGGCGGTGGAGAGAATAAATCCCAACACGATGCGGTCACCGCTGGAGCCGGTCATTCGAATGATGCCGAGCGCAATGCGTCTGTGCAGATCCCATTTCTCGATCCCCAATCCCAACAAAAAGCCGCCCAGGAACAAAAAGATCACAGGATTCGCATACGATTTGCTGACCTCGTCGATCGGTTGTATGCCGATCAAGGGAAATAGAAACAGGGGCATCAATGCTACCACGGGCATGGACAATGCTTCCGCCACCCACAAAACGATCATGGTGAGCGCAACCGCCAACAACTTGGCAGATGAATCACCCAATGCCAGCGGATCGATCAGATACAGTATGATCCCCAATGCAGCTGCAATCACCACCCGCAACCACCTTGCCTTCCAACTAAAAACTGACATCTGCTAAAGATATCCGATTGGGAACTCACAAACAATAGCAAACTCCCATCTTCCATCTACTCTCTATCAAAAACGTATATTTACTGAAGCCATGCTGCAGGAATTCATCATCGTAGGCCGCTCCTGGAAACAGGCGCGCGGATTGAATCAGCAATACAAGTTGTTGAAGGAGATGATTTTGCCCGGGATCGTCTATGCCCTTTTGTTTCTATTGGGCATGTATTTCTTTTTCAAATCAGCCAATGGGGTAACGGAGTGGATCGGCGATTCGTTGGGGTTGGCGGATTGGCTGCAGCGCGAACGAAGTGAATGGCTGAGTTTTCTATTTGTGATGAATGGCATGATGTTGCAGTTATTGTTGGTACTGGTTTATTTCTCTTGGTTCAAATATGCGATCCTGATCATTGGATCACCGCTGTTCACCTATGTGAGTGAGAAGACAGAAGTATTGGTGGACGGACAGGAGCATAGCTTCCAATGGAAAGAGGTGCGTGCGGATGCCATTCGCGGAATCGGGTTGGCGATGCGGAATGCCGGCTGGCAAACCGTTTATTTGGCCGCCTTGATCTTGCTGACCTTCATTCCAGTGGTTGGATGGATCACGCCACTCATTGCCATCGCGCTGGAGTGCTACTATTTCGGCTTCTCGATGTTGGATTATTCATTGGCAAGAGTTGGATATGATCGGGAACAAAGTTTTCGTTTTGTACAAGCACACAAAGGACTGGCGATCGGGACCGGCTTCGTTTTTCTGGCTATGCACATTTTATTGCCGTTTGCTCCGGTATACGCGATCATCAGCGCCACGCTCAGCATCCAATCGATCAAGCGAGCCACATGAGTCAACCCGCGATCGTATACTTGATCCCCACCTGGGTCGATGAAACGGCCAAAGAAACCATTCCGCCGTATGTATTAGCGGCGATCTTGCAATGCCAGGATCTTTATGTTGAAAATGAACGCACCACACGTCGTTACCTCAAATCGCTTCGCAAAGAGATCGTGATCGATTCCTACAAATGGATTCGGATGGATGAGGAAGATGTTGTTCCCCAATTTCAGCGTTCCCTTCGTGAAAAGAAGACCATTGGAATCATCAGTGAGGCGGGTTGTCCGGGAATCGCTGATCCAGGCCAGGCATTGGTGGCCATTGCGCAAGAACAGCAAGCGATCGTGAAACCCTTGGTTGGGCCCAGTTCCCTTCTGCTGGCCCTCATGGCCAGTGGCATGAATGGACAGTCCTTCTCCTTTCACGGCTATCTGCCCATCGAGTCTGCCAGCCGGAATCAGACCATCCGGTTACTGGAACAGGACTCCCAAAAAAACCAGCGAACGCACCTATTCATCGAAACGCCTTACCGAAACAACGCACTCTTACAGGCACTACTCCAACAGCTTCAATCCGGAACCCGCCTCTGCATCGCCGTTGATCTTACGGCCCCAACGGAATCGATTACCACAAAGCCCATTTCCGAATGGAAAAAAGGCATTCCGGATCTTCACAAACGACCCGCGATCTTTCTGCTGCAAGCCTGATACGAACAACTGTAAGTCATCCTCAAAAAAACGGTCCGTTTCCGTTTCAAATCTGTTTACTTTTGTCCCCCCGATTTACGCACGTTGACCAACTTGCTCACGCATACCAAACAAGTGGCCTTTCACCGGTCGATCACCACAGGTGTTTATTCTGTTGGGTTCGACGTGTTCATGTTCTGTCGTCCCCGACGAACCCGTAGATGCTGACAGGACGAACCCCTCACCCTGGTCCCTGTCAGTGAACATCCTCCGAGCATTTATTTGGACTGGTGAACCCTCCTGAATAATTGAAGAAATTGATCCCTCCCGACATCATTGTCCGCATTGCGGAAACAGACGACAAAAAATTCGCCCACACCATCACCGACGAGATGGCTGCCTCGGCAGCGGCCAGAGGAACGGGCATCGCCAAACGTAGTCCCGACTACATCATGGCCAAGATTGATGAAGGCAAGGCCGTCATCGCCCATACCCCCTCGGGCGAATGGGTTGGCTTTTGTTACATCGAAACCTGGGGTCATGGTGAATATGTAGCGAACAGTGGCCTGATCGTTTCCCCCGCCTATCGTAAAAGTGGGGTAGCGAAAGCGATCAAAAAACGCATTTTTGACCTTTCGCGCGAACGATATCCAAAGGCTAAGATCTTCGGACTGACTACTGGTTTGGCCGTCATGAAAATAAACAGCGAACTCGGTTACGAACCTGTCACGTATTCCGAACTCACACAGGATGAAGCATTCTGGGCAGGTTGCAAAAGTTGTGTCAATTACGAAATCCTGATGGGCAAGGAACGTAAGAATTGCATGTGTACGGCCATGCTTTACGACCCGGCCGATCATTACGAGCCGGAAGAAACAACCCAATTCTTTGAAGAAAACAAATCCGGCTTCGAACGACTGCTTCGGTTCAAACAATGGAAACTGCTGAAACCCTTGCTGAAACCCTTCAAAGAAAAAAACATCTCTCAGCCATGAGCAAAAAAATCGTACTCGGATTCAGTGGCGGCCTCGACACATCCTATTGCGTTAAATACCTGCGCGATGAACTTGGCTATGAAGTGCACAGCATTTTGGTCAATACCGGCGGATTCTCTGAAGCCGAATTGTTGCAGATCGAAAAACATGCGGAGACCCTGGGTGTTGCCTCCCACAAGACCTTGAATGCCATCCGACCCTATTACGAACGGATCATTCGCTTTCTGATCTACGGGAACGTACTGAAGAACAACACCTACCCCCTCTCTGTTTCTGCCGAACGATTGATTCAGGCGCTTGGCATTGCAGATCACGTAAAGGAATTGCAAGCGGATGCCGTGGCACATGGCAGTACCGGTGCCGGAAACGACCAGGTGCGCTTCGATATGATCTTCCACATTCAAATTCCGGGCATTCCCATTCTGACCCCCATTCGCGACCAACAACTGAGCCGTGAAGCCGAAATCGAATACCTAAAAGCAAAAGGGGTAGAAATGAATTTTGAAAAGGCTGCCTACTCCATCAATAAGGGTCTTTGGGGAACCAGTGTAGGCGGAAAAGAAACGCTCACCTCCAAAGGCACACTTCCCGAGGAAGCTTGGCCAACCCCCGTGACCAAAACTGGCACCGAAACCATCCGTTTGCAATTTGAAGCCGGGGAATTGAACGCCATCAACGACGTAACCTTCGAACACCCCAGTGATGCCATTCAATATCTACAATCGATTGCAGGTCCGTACGGCATCGGCAGAGACATTCATGTGGGCGATACGATTATCGGCATCAAAGGGCGCGTAGGATTTGAGGCGGCCGCCCCCATGATCATACTCAAAGCACATCATGCATTGGAAAAACACGTGCTCACCAAATGGCAATTGCAATGGAAAGACCAGCTGGCACTTTTCTATGGAAACTGGCTGCACGAGGGACAGATCCTGGATCCCGTCATGCGCGACATAGAAGCCTTCCTTACCAACAGCCAGCAACAGGTAAGTGGAACCGTATTCGTTGACCTGCATCCTTATCGTTTTCAAGTTACCGGTATCGAGAGTCCGTTCGACCTGATGAACAGTCGGTTCGGCAAATACGGAGAAATGAATGCCGGCTTCACCGGAAACGACGTGAGAGGATTCAGTCGCATTGCCGGGCAACAAACCATCATCCATGAATCCGTAAAACGAGCGGCGCATGAAAAAGATTAACGTCGGCATTCTCGGTGCTGCCGGATACACCGGTGGAGAACTGATCCGTCTGCTGATCCATCATCCGCAAGCAACCATTTGTTTTGCACATAGCCGCAGCCAGGCCGGCAAACCTGTACATCATCAACATGCAGATCTATTGGGAGAACCCGACATTACCTTTTCTGACACCCACCCACTCGAAGAGATCGATGTGCTGTTCCTATGCCTGGGCCACGGAGAATCCCGACAATTTCTCGAAGAACATCCGCTCCCTGCACGCCTGAAGGTGATCGATCTGACCACGGACTTCCGTCACCGTGCATCAAACGAGTGGAAAGGAGAAAAATTCATCTACGGTTTGCCCGAGCTGAATCGTGAACAGATTCCCTCAGCCCGTTTCATTGCCAATCCGGGTTGTTTTGCCACCGCCATTCAACTGGGACTCCTACCACTGGCAGCACAAGGGCCACTGCCCGACATTCACACCACCGGCATCACGGGCAGTACCGGTGCGGGACAAAGCCTGAGCAACACCACCCATTTCAGCTGGCGTGCGAACAACATACAAGCCTACAAAACATTGGAGCATCAACATGGGCAGGAGATCGGCGAATCCCTGATGCAGCTGTCGGGTCAACAACAAATGGAATTGAATTTCGTACCCTGGCGGGGTGATTTTACCCGCGGGATCTTCATCAGCTCCACCCTGGAGCATGATCTTTCGATCGAAAAGCTGAGAGCCCTCTACACAAACCATTATGCGGATCATCCCTTTACACACCTGAGTGAAGCGCCCATCTTTCTAAAACAAGTCGTGAACACCAACAAAGCGTTTATCCAATTGGAAAAGGTGGGAAGCAAGCTGGTGGTGCACACGGTG
The DNA here is from genome assembly GCA_039797015.1 of Bacteroidota bacterium. GTDB lineage: Bacteria > Bacteroidota > Bacteroidia > Chitinophagales > Chitinophagaceae > JJ008. The sequence continues at coordinate 1,214 of JBDKIP010000105.1, read as the reverse complement.
ATCGATAATTTATTGAAAGGTGCCAGCGGACAAGCCGTTCAAAATATGAATCTGCTGTTCGGATTGCCGGAGAGCTGCGGACTTCAACTCAAAGCCAGTTATTTCTGACATGAAACTATTTGACGTATACCCACTACAGCCCATCACCATCGAAAAAGCCTCGGGCAGCTATGTATGGGATGACAAAGGACAACAATATTTGGACCTATACGGTGGTCATGCCGTGATCAGCATTGGCCATGGTCATGCTGCCTGGACCCAACGCATCCACGAACAATTATCCAAAATCTCTTTCTACTCCAATTCAATCCAGATCCCGCTGCAATCAGCACTGGCCGAAAAATTGGGCCAGGTGAGTGGTAAGAAGGATTATCAGCTTTTTCTGTGCAACAGTGGCGCCGAAGCAAATGAAAACGCATTGAAGCTGGCCAGCTTTCATACGGGACGAAAAAAAATCATCGCCTTCAAAGGGGCGTTTCATGGCCGCACCTCCCTAGCCGTTTCTGTTACCGACAACAAGCAGTACATCGCACCGGTCAATGAAACAGATAACGTCATTTTCCTCCCTTTCAATGACCTGGAAGCGTTGGAAAACGAATTCAAAAAAGACGGAGATGCAATCGCTGCGGTGATCGTCGAGGGCATTCAGGGAGTTGGCGGCATTCGAGTGGCCTCAAATCCATTTCTCCAATCCATTCGCCAATGTTGCGATCAGTACGGAGCAGTTTACATTGCCGACAGCGTGCAGTGCGGATATGGAAGGAGCGGTAAATTCTACAGCCACGATCATGCCGGCGTGGATGCGGACATCTACACCATGGCCAAGGGGATGGGCAATGGATTTCCGATCGCCGGTCTCTCCATCGCACCACACATAAAACCTAAACACTTTCAACTCGGTACTACATTCGGCGGCAATCACCTCGCCTGCGCGGCAGCCTTGGCCGTATTGGAAGTCATCGAATCAGAAAACTTGATGCTGCACGCCGAGCAACTCGGCCAATATCTGCAAGATGAATTGAGGAAAATACCGGCTTTGTCCGATGTGCGTGGCTATGGGCTCATGATCGGATTTGATTATCCGGAAAGTTTGCCGACTCTTCGTCAGCACTTACTGTTCCAAAAACACATCTTCACCGGTGAAGCTAAACCGCGTGTGGTTCGCTTGCTGCCGTCGCTGGCACTTACCCGAACCGATGCCGATCGGTTTTTAC
>JBDKIP010000104.1:0-2835 GCA_039797015.1 Bacteroidota bacterium | reverse complement strand
AGGTACTAGGACTACCGGCCGATGACACTACTGCAGATGTACGCAACAACTTATTGTTTTTTTATCAAGGATATCGTCCCCTGTTTGACACCTTGCAGGCCCAGTATTCGAATACCAGTGACATTGAAGAGGCTGTACAAAAAGGATTGCAATTCGTGCGCTACTATTTTCCCTCCTATCCTTCAAAGCAAAAATTGATCTATTTCGTGGGGCCCTTTGATGCGCCTGGTACCGCACTGACCCGAGATGGGATCGCAGTTGGACTACAGCAGTATGTTGGCAGTAATTTTTCTTTCTATCAGTCACCGCAGGGAATGGAATTGTTTCCCACTTACATCAGCCGTCGGTTCGAGCGGCAATACATACCCGTCAATTGCTTGAAACTGGTGGTGCAGGAATTGTGCCCGGACACTGTTGGCTTTGGTCCGCTGATCACTCAAATGGTCCGTCGTGGACGAGAAGCTTGGTTACTCGACCAATTCCTCCCGCTTACTCCCGACACCTTGAAACTGGGCTATACACGCGATCAACTAAACTGGTGCGAGGCCAACGAATCGCTGATCTGGAGTTATTTCTTGAAGAACATCGATCCACAATCCACCGACGCCGACATCATACAGAATTTTTTGGGGGAGGCGCCCTTCACGGCGGGACTCGACCAAGAACATGCTCCCGGAAATCTGGGCACCTGGATCGGCCTTCAGATCGTAAAAGCATATGTGAAAAAAAATCCGGATGCGACGCCTAAACAAGTGATTTCAATGGATCCGGAAAAAATATTGGAAATCGCCGGGTACAAGCCGCGCTGATCAGTTCATCTTGGCCGGCATCACCAGATCAAAGGCCGGAATGGCAACTGTGAAGGGTTGATCGGTGTTGAGATTTAACATTTCATAGTGGCCCGACATGCGACCCATCTCTGTTTGGAGATTGCATCCACTGATGTATTGATGTCTGCCGCCCGAATCCAAAATAGGCTGTTGTCCAATGACCCCTTCGCCATCCACCTCCCGATACGTTCCGTTGCTGTCGAAAATGTCCCAATGGCGGCGAATGAGTTGTACAGGGAACGAGTTATGATTCTCAATGGTCACCCGATAGGCGAAGATGAATTCAGGCTGATTGGCATCTGCCTGATAGAACGTCTCGACAGAGACCTCAACCCCGGATGTGACCAAACTGACCATACCTAAAAGTAGGGAAAGCCTGCAATAAATTTTCCCTTGTTCATAAATTGATTGGTTTGCACCTGCCTAATTTTGCACCCAAATTCAACCCCATGAAGATCGCAGTTGCCCACGGAGATGGTATTGGCCCGGAGATCATGAAAGCCGTTCTCTCGCTTTTTGACACCGCCGGAGTGCCCTTGGAATACGTTCCCGTTGACATGGGGAAATGGGTGTTTGACAAAGGCTTCAACAACGGCATGACGCCGGAAGCCCAGCAAACCATCGAGTCGTTGGGCATCCTTTTTAAAGGTCCCATGGAAACGCCAAAAGGCAAGGGTGTAAAGAGCGTAAATGTGACCGCCCGCAAAACTTGGAACACTTACGCCAACAAGCGGGTTTTTCAAACACTTCATGGTGTGGATACCGTTTTCTCTAAAGCAGGTATACCCATCGATCTGACCATCGTACGCGAGAACATTGAAGACACCTATGGAGGCATCGAACACATGCTCACACACGACGTTGCCTTGAGTCGTCGCTTCATTACGCGTCCGGGCAGTGAGCAAGTCATTCGTTATGCGTTTGAAATGGCCCGAAAAAAAGGAGCTCGACGCATCACCTGTGGACATAAGGCGAACATCATGAAACTCACCGATGGTCTATTTCTGGAAGTGTTCTACGAAGTGGCCAAGGAATATCCGGAACTCAAAGCCGATGATGTGATCGTCGATGATCTCTGCATGAAAATGGTCACCCGTCCCGATCTGTTCGATGTGGTGGTACTTACCAATCTGCAAGGAGACATTGTGAGTGATCTTTGTGCGGGACTGGTAGGCGGTCTTGGATTCGCGCCCTCCGCCAACATCGGGGATCACATTTGCATATTTGAAGCCGTACACGGCACCGCTCCCGACATTGCCGGCAAAAACATCGCCAACCCTACCGCGTTGCTGCTCAGTGGCCTGGCCATGCTTCGTCACCTCGGCCTGATGGGTCATGCCGCCCGCATCGAAAATGCGTTGCTTTATACGCTGGAAACAGGTGCCCACACCGGTGATTTCGGCGATAAGTCAACGCCTGCACTGAACACAACTGAATTCATTCAAACCATCATACACCACCTGGGAAAATCACCCGTACAGGGAGCAAAGCCCATACTCGAAGACAAACCCATCACGCCCACACAGTATACACTAGAGAAGAATCCGCTGATCATGTCAGCTGAATTGATGGATGGAAAGATCGTGGGAGCCGACTTTTTTGTGGAAAGTGAAGAACAACCGACAGCAGTCGCAGAAAAGATCCTATCTGCGCTCGATGCCAAATTTGAATTGGTAACCATCAGCAACCGAGGTACACAAGTATGGCCCAAGGGATCCGTGTTCACCAACCTGGTGAACCAATACCGCTGCCGGATCGAGAGCAAAGAAACAGCCGCCTGCACACAAGAGGAGATCCTGGCACTGTATCAGCATTTCATGCAGTCGTTCAAGGTTTGCTCCATCGAGATCCTGAACATGTGGGGCGAGAAGAAAGGGTATAGTTTGGCGCAAGGACAATAGCAGCGCGGAGCGCTGCTAGTTTGGAGAGTTTGAAGAGTTTGGTAAGTTTGGATAGTTGGGGTTTGCAGTTGCCTTGCGCGAAACATCTCAACTCCCTCAACCTT
>JBDKIP010000103.1:0-16995 GCA_039797015.1 Bacteroidota bacterium | reverse complement strand
GGCATTGGTTGGAAACATCGGACGATCCTTTGCCTGGCAGGTAGCGGAGTCGCCTAAGCCATTTTATGTGGTGGAGGTCAGCAGTTTTCAGCTCGACGACATCGTACAGTTCCGCCCCCATGTTGCCATTCTGACGAACATCACGGAAGATCACCTGGATCGCTACGCCTACAAGATGGAGAACTATGTGCGCAGCAAATTCCGCATCACCATGAATCAAACGGCCAGTGATGTATTCATCTACAACCTAGATGACGCCGTAACACAACAAGCCATTTCATCCATTTCCATAAACGCTACTCAACGACCCATTACCATGAAAAGAGAACAAACCAATGGTGCCTTCATCAAGGACGGTGACATGTATGTACGTACCGGTCAGGACTACATGACCATGAGTGTATTTGATTTTGCCTTGAAGGGGAAGCACAATCAATACAACACCATGGCGGCATGTGTAGCGGCTACGACCATCGACATCCGAAAGGAAAAGATCCGGGAAGCCGTCATGGATTTTCAAGGGGTAGAGCATCGTCTGGAGCCCGTTGCCACCGTGCGTGGTGTTTTGTTCATCAACGACAGCAAGGCCACCAACGTGAATTCAGTATGGTATGCGCTTGAAAGCATGACTCGACCAACCGTCCTCATTCTTGGAGGTGTCGACAAAGGAAATGATTATGAATTGATCCGAGAGCTGGTCCAAGAGAAAGTGAAAGCCATCGTTTGTATGGGAACAGACAATCAAAAGATTCATGAAGCCTTTGGTGATTTGGTGCCAAACATAGTCGACACGCAGTCGGCAGCGGAAGCTGTACAGGCTTCGTTTCAATTGGCAGAAAAAGGAGATGCTGTTTTGCTGAGTCCGGCTTGTGCCAGTTTCGACCTGTTCAAAAATTTTGAAGATCGCGGACAACAATTCAAACAAGCCGTTCGAAACCTCTGATATGGAGCAAAACGAACTCACCGCCACACCCACGCCGTCTGAGCGTCGATCCTTGTTCGACGCCAGCCAGATCGTGCAAAACACAAAGGGTGATCAGGTCATTTGGGGCCTGGTTGTCCTCCTTACCCTCGTGTCTTTGCTGGCGGTGTATAGCTCTACTGGACTACTAGCCTATAAAAAATATAAGGGCAATACAGAGATCTATCTGATCAAGCAGGTCGGCTTCATCATTTTCGGCATCGCGATGGTCTATTTTGCGCATCGTGTCAACTACAAATACTATTCCCGCATTGCGCAGATCGCATTTCTTATTTCCATCCCACTGTTGATTTACACGCTGTTTTTTGGTGTCAAGATGAATGAGGGAAGCCGATGGATCAAGTTGCCGATCATCAACATGACCTTGCAGTCCTCTGATTTTGCGAAGTTGGCACTGTTCATGTATCTGTCGAGAGGCATCAGCAAACGACAGGATCAGATAAAGGATCTGTGGAAAGGATATTTGCCCTTGATCGGTCCGGTGGTATTGGTATGCGGACTCATAGCCCCCGCCAACCTTTCCACTGCGTTGCTACTGGGCGCAAGTTGCTTGCTGTTATTGTTTATTGGAAGAGCCAGCATCAAGCACTTGATGGCAACGGTTGGGTTGGCGCTGATTCCTTTGGTCATGTTGATCATGGCTGCCATCGCTCAACACAAGGGTGGTGAAAAGGATTCAGGAGAGACTGCTCCTGTCGTACAAGCCGGCTCTGCACTTACGGGTCGGGTGAATACCTGGGTCAAGCGTGTGGAGAATTTCATTTATGGCAGTGAAGATGTCAACGACGATGCATATCAGGTGAATCAGGCAAAGATCGCGATCGCACGTGGCGGGTTGCTCGGGGTTGGTCCAGGAAGAAGCACCACCCGCGATTTTTTGCCGCAAGCATACAATGATTTCATCTACGCGATCATCATTGAAGAGTATGGCATTGCAGGCGGCGCCTTCATCTTGTTTGTATATCTCGTATTTCTCTACCGGTGCATTCGGATATTTAAACGCTGTCCGTATGCCTTTGGAGCATTCCTGGCATTGGGACTGAGTTTTACGCTTGCGATCCAAGCCATGGCGAATATGGCAGTGACCGTGAATCTGTTCCCTGTAACCGGTGTAACCCTTCCATTGGTCAGCATGGGAGGCACGAGCTTCATTTTTACTTGTATCTCCATTGGCATCATATTGAGCGTGGCCCGTCATGTAGAACAGCAAGAAGGACAGTCCTCTTCACCAACCCCAGAATCATTGCCGGCATGAGTCATCGGTTCATCATAGCAGGTGGAGGTACCGGGGGACATATTTTCCCCGCAGTGGCCATAGCAGAATCGATCCGGGCGCTGGCACCGGATACACAGTTTCTGTTTGTAGGGGCCAAGGGAAAAATGGAGATGGAAAAAGTTCCTCAAGCGGGGTTTTCGATTGAGGGACTTGACATTGCCGGACTGGATCGAAGAAAATTATGGAAGAATCTTTTGCTTCCATTTAAGCTCTTACGCAGCTTTATTCAAGTACGAGAAATTTTTCATTCGTTTCAACCAACTGCAGTCATTGGCGTGGGCGGTTATTCCAGTTATCCGGTATTGCGATTTGCGCAATCCAAACAGATCCCCACTTTCTTACACGAGGCAAACTCTTTTGCAGGAAAAAGCAATCAATGGTTGGGCAAACGAGCCACTGCTGTATTTACCGGCATGCCTTCCATGGAAACGTTTTTCCCGGCCAATAAAATCCTTTTCACCGGAAATCCCATACGGAAGATGATCGGTCGGACCAACATCGATCCGGCTGCAGCGCGCAGACACTTTGGATTGAATCCAGCCAAACCAACGCTGCTGGTGATCGGCGGAAGTCTGGGTGCCCGCTCCATCAACCTGGCCTTGCAAGCAGGATATCAGGAGTTGATCCATACAGGAATGCAACTCATTTGGCAAACCGGTGCTTCCGGCGCCTCGCTCCCGGCACTCGATAACGAAATGAACGGAGTGGTTTGCAAAACTCCTTTCATCAAAGAGATGGATCTGGCCTATGCGGCCGCCGATGTGGTGGTAGCCAGAGCCGGAGCCATGAGCATTGCTGAGTTGCAGGTGGTAGGGAAGCCTGCCATACTGGTGCCCTATCCATTGGCTGCAGAGGATCATCAGACCGTCAACGCGATGCGCTTGGTGAATGAGCAAGCTGCCAGACTGGTGCGGGATGCCGATGTGCAAAAAGAATTGATTCGTACCGTGATCGAGTTGATGTCGGATCCCTCGGCATGCGCGCAGATGAGCGCACACATGGCCGGTATGGGCGTACCGGATGCCGACAGACGCATTGCGACGGCCATTTTAGAAACATTGAATCAAACACCCTTCAACCAACCCATTCAATCACACTGATAAAACCATGCGAACCACGCCGAAAAGAGATCAGTCGTTTGTATTTCCCTTGAAAGGGAATACGAAGGGGCATGTCTATTTCCTCGGCATCGGCGGCATTGGGATGAGTGCCCTTGCCAGGTATTTGAAAGCAGCTGGTTATGGCGTGAGTGGGTATGACAAAACTGAATCTGACCTTACTCGTGCTTTGCAGGCGGCAGGCATTGACGTACACTATTCCGATGACGTTCAATCTGTGCCCGGCTCCATTCAGCTTGTCGTCTACACGCCTGCGGTGCCAAGTGATCTGCAGATCTATCAGCATTGTGTGCACAGTGGGGTTCCAATGAAAAAACGCAGCGAGGTATTGCAAATGCTGACCATCGGTACCTATAATGTTTGTGTGGCTGGTACGCATGGGAAAACGACCACATCGACCATGATCGCACACATCCTTCGTCACAGCGGGTATGGGTGCCAGGCATATTTGGGGGGTATTTCGGTGAACTATCAGACGAATACCTGGTCCTCCGATCGAAATGTTTCCGTCATAGAAGCCGATGAGTACGACAGAAGTTTTTTGCGTCTTTATCCGGATCTCGCGCTGATCACAGCCATGGATCCGGATCATTTGGACATCTACGGAACCCCGGAGGCCATGGAAGCTGCGTACATAGACTTTACTCATCTGATTTCCGATCAGGGAAGTTTGATCTATCACCACGGGCTCAAGCGCGTGGCCGATTTGCAGGGAAATCATCGTTATAGTTATTCGCTGCTGGACTCTTCAGCAAGTTATCATGCATCCAATGTTGTATCAATCGATCATGGATATCGGTTTAATCTGCATACTCCGGATGGGTTGATCTCGGATTGTCATTTGCCGATCGGTGGACTGCACAACATTGAGAATGCCATCGGTGCAGCAGCGGTGGCGCAGCATTTAGGTATTGATGCGTCCTCCATACGTGCGGCCTTGGCCTGTTTCCAAGGGGTGAAAAGAAGATTTGAACGGATGCATGGGTCGGAGAATGTGTTGTGGATCGATGACTATGCCCATCATCCGGAGGAATTGCGGGCGTTGGTCAGTGGTGTACGGGATCTCTATCCGACCCACCGGTTGACCCTGTTTTTCCAGCCGCACTTGTATACGCGTACGCGTGACCTTGCCAGCGAGTTTGGAGAGGTTCTGTCGATGGCGGATGAAACATTTCTACTTCCTATTTATCCGGCTAGGGAGTTGCCCATCGAAGGAGTAAGCGCGGAAATGATTCGATCCAGTGCTCATCCAACCGGCTTCTCTGTGATCAGCAAAGAGCAATTGATAGATCAGATATCAGGAGCGTTCACTTCAAATTCGGTTGAGCCCCGCGTGATCGTTACGGCAGGGGCAGGGGATATTGATCAGTTGTTTCCGATCATTTTAAAACAAGTTCCACACGCATGATCCGTTCGATCAACATAAAACGAATCTTGTTCATTCTGCTGTGGCTGGGCATTGCCACTGCGATGGGCTTTGTGTTGCGTGCTGCTTGGAAGAAGCAGGATCAAGCGATCTGCAAAGGCTATGCGATCAATCGGGATGACAATGATTCATTCGTTTTTGTCAAGCGGTCCGATGTGGAGCGATTGATCGCACTTCGTGCGGGTGGGCGCATCCTTGGTCAGCCGATCGATCGTTTTCCCTTGCAAGCCATGGAAGATTCGCTGGAGACATTCGTCGGGGTGTCGGATGCGCAGATCTATTTTGATGTAGCCTCCGTGTTGCAGGTGCGTGTGGTCGAACGAATTCCGGTGGCGCGCGTATTTACGACTGCCGGCAATAGTTTTTATCTCGATAGTTTGGGATCGATTCTGCCTTTGTCGGATGCGGTCGTGATCCAATGTCCGGTATTCAATGGCATGAAATTGACAGGGAATGATCCGGATAGCGTGCAGGCCAAGCAGGTTGTTGGGCTTGCCAAATACATTCAAGCGGATTCTTTTTGGTCGGCACAGGTTGGACATTTTGAGATTGATGAAAAAGGCCGATTTGAAATGATTCCGTTGGCGGGCAATCACCGTGTTCAATTTGGCATACCCGATGAACCGGCAGCCGCCTTTCAAAGACTTTGGATCTTCTATCAGCAGGTTTTACGAGTGCAAGGACTGGATCGATATGCCCGCATCGATGTGCGCTATCGAGGCCAGGTCGTAGCCAGTCAAAACCGAAGGGCATCCGTGATTGATTCTACACAACTGCGCAAGCAGGTGGAAGTGCTGATCGATGCCGGCATGAAAACCGACTCTGCCAGTCAATTATTGAAACCTATTAAACGCGCTACATAAACCCACAACTAAAAACAACGATCATGAAACAAAAAAGACCCATCATTGTCGGCCTCGACATTGGCACCACGAAGATTGCGGTGATCGCAGGCCGTCGAAATGAGTATGGCAAACTCGAGATCCTCGGGTTTGGCCGCGCCAACTCCAATGGCGTCAAGCACGGACAGGTGTTGAACATCGACGAAACCATCAAAGCCATTCGAACGGCGATGGACAATTGCCTGGCCTCCAACCCGCTTTTGCACGTAGAAGAAGTGTATGTTGGTGTTGCCGGTCACCACATCAAGAGTCTTCAAACGCGTGGCGACATTGTACGTCAACGCACCGAAGACGAGATCGTGCAGGCGGAGATCGATCAGTTGATCGCGGATCAGTACAAAACGTACATTCCGGCAGGCGATCAGATCATCGATGTAATCCCCCAAGAATTTACAGTAGACAATCATCCCAACATTGCCAATCCCATCGGCTATGGAGGCGTGAAAATCGGTGCCAACTTTCACATCATCACCGGAGACAAGAATGCGATTCGCAACATCAACCGAAGTGTGGAGAAGGCTTCTTTGCAAACGAAGGATCTGGTGTTGCAGCCCCTGGCTTCTGCTGCGGCTGTGATGGGACAAGAAGATATGGAAGCCGGCGTAGCCATTGTGGACATCGGTGGAGGTACAACCGACCTCGCCGTGTTCTACGAAGGCATCCTGAAGCATACAGCAGTGATCCCCTTTGCGGGCGAGAACATTACCAACGACATCAAAACTGGGCTCGGGGTATTGAAATCCCAGGCAGAATTATTGAAGGTGAAATTCGGATGTGCGTTGGCGAATGAAGCAAAATCAAATGCCTTCATTACGATTCCCGGTTTGCGCGGAATGCCTGCCAAAGAAATCAGCGTAAAGAATCTCGCCAACATCATTCAAGCGCGTATGAGTGAGATCCTTGATTTTGTCACCTACCATCTCAAGCAAGTAGGATTGGACAACAAGGCACTCAATGGCGGGGTGGTGTTGACAGGAGGAGGCTCTCAACTCGAGCACCTGATCCAACTCACCGAATATGTAACCGGGTTGAATGCACGCATTGGCCTGCCCAATGAGCATTTGGCGCCCGGCCATTTGGATGATCTTTCCAAGCCGACCTACTCAACCTGTATTGGATTGATCCTTAAGGGACTGGATGATTTCGAGAACAATCGTCAGGAATTCTCGACCAATTATCTGAAAATGGAGCCCGTCATGGAAGAGGTCGATCTGCCGGAAGCAACGGAACCGGAAGAAGTCGAGCTACCGACCAGCGTCAGAGTCGAAGGAAGACGCGGCCTGGCCGGATTTTGGGATAAGTTCAGTGATAAGATCATTGAGCTGTTCCGAGAGGAGGAAGATGCCAAATTCAACGGACGCTAATCAATCATTACTAACCCATTGGGGCTAGTCCCCGCAAAACACTTCATATGATTCATTTCGATCTGCCAAAAGAAAAATCATCGATCCTGAAAGTTATCGGCGTTGGTGGCGGTGGTGGCAATGCAGCCAACTACATGTTCAATCAACAGATCGATGGTGTCAATTTCATCATCTGTAATACCGATGCACAAGCACTGAGTGAGAGTCCAATACCCAACCGGATCCAACTCGGTCCACACCTCACTCAGGGACTGGGCGCCGGTGCCAATCCCGACATCGGTCGACAAGCCACGGAAGAATCGCTTGAAGAGATCAAGCGCATTTTGGAAGTCAATACCAAGATGGCATTCATCACCGCAGGAATGGGGGGTGGTACCGGAACCGGAGGGGCACCCATCATCGCAAAGATCTGTCGTGATCTGGGCATCTTGACTGTCGGCATCGTCACCACTCCTTTTTCTTACGAAGGAAAGAAGCGTTTGCAACAAGCGGAGGAGGGGATCCGAAACCTCCAATCGCATGTGGATACGCTGATCGTCATCAACAACGACAAACTGCGTCATCAATATGGGAACCTGAAGATGCGCGAGGCCTTTGAGCGGGCTGATAATGTGTTGGCAACCGCGGCGCGTTGCATCACCGATGTGATCAGTAGTACTGGCCAGATCAATGTCGATTTCGCGGATGTGTGTACGGTGATGCGCAATGGTCGTCGTGCCATCCTGGGCCATGCGGAAGTAGCCGGAGAAGACCGTGCATTGAATGCCATCGAACAAGCGCTGAACTCTCCATTGTTGAACGACAACAACATTCGCGGAGCCAAATGGCTTTTGCTGAACATCACTTCTGCGCCCGGTGAATTTGAGCACACCATGGATGAGGTCGAGATCATTCAGCAGTACCTCATGCAACAAGCAGGAGAGGATACGGATGTGATCATGGGCCTCGGGTTTGACGAAAGCCTGGGAGATAAGTTGGGCATCACCCTGATCGCTTCTGGCATCGATCATCCGGAGTCATTCACACAACCTGTGATCCGCACCGAAAAACCAAAAGATGAAAAGATCGTCATGGTGCTTACCAAAGACGAAGAGGAAAAGCCAGCTCCCGTGCTCTATCAGCCGGTGGTACCCATTGAACAGCCTGTATCCATTGCTGAGCCCCTTACAGAAAATCCCATGCCGCTGGTCATCGAGTCAGCCGTAGAAACACCGGAACACCTCATGCCTGTTATGGTAGAAGAAGAAACACCCGTAATCATTCAGGAGGAATCATTGGTTGCAGAACCGGCCACGATCCATTGGCAATTGAATGATGAGCCATCAATCACGAGTGCTGTTCCCACGGACGCAGTATTCATGCAGGCATATGCAGAAACTCCGGTCGCTTCACATGTAAACTCAGGTGGATACCTGTCTCGTCCCACGAATATATATGCCACCTCTTCCGCTGCTGTAACTCCGCAGCCGATTCCGTCGCCCATGCCAGCGCCTGTAGCGACATCCGTGCCTCCAGTTGACTCGGCACCCGTACCACAGGTGAAGGAAGAAGAGGAATTGCTCGAATTGCAAATGCATTTGGTGGAACATGCGGATGAAAATATGCCTACGCCGCTTCCCGTGCTGGAAAGCGAAACACCGGTTGCCGAGGTGCCAACCACACCCGTGTGGGATGAAGAAGCTGAACAACACCGTCGGGCAGCCGAGCGTTTGCAGAAGCTGCGCAGTTTGTCGTTCAATTTCAACGCGGCGGATTCAAACAATGAGTTTGAAACAGTTCCGGCCTATATCCGACGAAACATGGAATTGTACAACAGTTCCAACACGGTAGAAAATTTCTACAGCAATTATGAGGTGCGCGCCGACGATAAAAATCAGGTTCAGCTGAGCACCATCAATACCTTCTTGGAAGGTAAACGTCCCGACTGATCAGGGTTTGTGTAGCAAGCCCGATGGGCACCCTGTTTTTAGTTGTTCCTCCCGCTTTTGCGGGAGGATTTTTTTTAGGTAAGGTCTCTGCGGCGAAGCCACCAGAAACAAAACATCCAGATCATGGCCGTAAAGGTGATGGATAGGCCGATGTGTTTTGGGATGGCATCCAGCATGTATTGGTAATCGGTTGGGTTGGAAATGCGGGCAAGATAGGGCGGTGGAGGAATCAGCCGGTCTGATATTTCCAAGGGAAGATAATGGTGCCAGTTCCCGGTATGCCAGCGCCAGCGGGAAAGCTGGATCAAAATATTTTCTGGAATCAGGTAGTAAAAAAGAAAAAATCCCAAGGCCAGGAGTGCCCGTTTGATGAGAAATCCAAACAAAAATGCGATCGTCAATTGATTGAACGTGATCAGGGCGAACAGCCCGATGAAATATGATTTTTCCATTACGCCGGCAAGGGCGATGTCGGGATTGAAGATGCCGGTGACCACCACCACCAATGCATAAACAAATGTGATCAGCAAGCTCAGTGCGGCGATGTCAAGTAGCTTCGCCCATAAAAACTGACTTCGGCTCCACCCATCCAAAATATTCTGTCGCTGCGTTCGGTATTGGTATTCATTGGTGATCAGCATGATCACCAGCACGCCGGGAATAAAGACAAGATACGATGCAACATAGGCCAGGGTGTGCCAAACCTCCGGAAATCCAAATGGCGAGCCTACCGCAAATTTCAGTAAGGCGTCCATTTGCCGGTTGCTGTCGCGCAGATCCTGATAGCCGGTGTAGAAAAGATAACTGATTCCCGGATACGCGATCAGTACCAGTGCAAAAATGCCCCAGAACGCCCAATATTTGCGGACCTTCAGCCATTCTGTTTTAATCAAGTATGACCAGTTCATGCATCAGTCGTTGGTGAGTTCAAAAAAGCGGGTTTCCAATTTCTTTTTTCTCAGGAGCAAATGGCTTAGCCGGATCCCATTTTCCATGCATATCCGGTTCAATTCATCTGGACGTGCTTGTCCCTTGGGAAAACGTGCACAAATCAGGTTGTTTTCTTTGTCGACCACTGTTTCTATTTCCATTTGATGGAGGAAGGATCGCAATTGATCGGAGTCGGAAGCATTCATTTCCAGGATGTCTTCATCCATCAACACATCGGATACCGATCCATCGGCCAGTAAATTGCCTCTTTTTAGAATGGCGACATGGGTGCACACTTTTTCCACTTCATCCAACAAGTGGCTGGCAATGACAATGGTGCGACCGGCCTGATTGAGCTTTCGGATGAGGTCGCGAATCTCCGCAATGCCCACCGGATCCAATCCATTGGTAGGTTCATCAAGGACCAGTACCTCCGGATCTCCCAGTAGGGCTGCTCCAATGGCCAGGCGTTGTTTCATGCCCAAGCTATAAGTGGCAAACCGATGTTTCCTTCGCTCATATAGTCCCACCAATTTCAACACCCGTTCAATGTCGTTCTCATTTCCCCTGCCACTGATCGATACGCTGATGCGCAGGTTTTCTTCCCCATTCAAGTATTGATAAAAGTTCGGCGTCTCCAACAAGCATCCGATGTGTTTTCTATAGGCATCTCCGTACCGGTCTTCAAACCATCTGTATTTACCGGATTGGGGGAGGAGCACCGACATCAGGATTCCCAGCAGGGTGGTCTTTCCACTTCCGTTTGGTCCCAGCAACCCGTACACAGCACCTTCGGGTACCGACAGGCTCACATCATTCAAGGCAACCACCGAACCGTATGATTTTCGGATGTTGTTAATTTGTAAGATCGCGGACATAGGTCTAAGGTATAGCAATTCCGGCTGAACCAACTGCCCTTCGGTCCGTTTAACATTTTCATATGGCAACCTATCTCATTACCGGCGGAACCGGTCTGGTTGGAAAGGCACTTACCGATCGACTGATCGATTCCGGACATTCCGTGATCATACTCAGCCGAAAACCGGCTGTCTATTCCAACACATCACTTCTTCAACATTGCTATTGGGATCCCAATAAAAGCGAGATTGATGAAGAGGCCATCCGCAAGGCAGATTATATCATTCATTTGGCTGGCGCCAATGTGGCCGAAAAAAGGTGGAGCGAAAAGCGGAAAAAAGAGATTGTAGACAGCCGGGTCATTTCAGGACAATTTCTCTCAGCCAGTTTGAAGCGTATTCCCCATCGGGTGAAAGCGGTACTGGGAGCCTCTGCACAAGGTTGGTATGGAGCTGATCCGATGATTCCCAATCCGGCTCCATTCATGGAAACAGATCCGGTTTATCCTGATTTTTTAGGAACCACTTGCCGGTTGTGGGAGGAAAGTTTGCAGCCAATAAAAGAAGCCGGCATCAGACTGATCCAGCTGCGCATCGGCATCGTACTGAGTACGAAGGGCGGCGCACTCGCTGAATTCCAAAAGCCGGTTCGGTTTGGGATCATACCCATCCTGGGTTCCGGTAAGCAAATCATCAGTTGGATACATATTCAGGATTTGGTTTCCATGATACTTTGGTCACTGGAGAGCGAAACAGTATCCGGTATTTACAATGCCGCCGCTCCGCATCCGGTTTCCAATTTCCACTTGATGAGAGCACTGGCAAAAGCAAACAACAGGCTTTTCATTCCAATCCCTGTTCCATCTTTTGTCTTGAAAATTTTATTGGGTGAGATGAGCATTGAGGTGCTGAAAAGCACCACCATCAGCGCCCAAAAAATTCAAGGCATGGGGTTTCATTTCCGCTATGAAAAAATTGAAGAAGCGATGCGTGATCTGATCGGCGCTTGATCAGTTTCGTACCGGTTTTCCGCCTTTCATAACACTCTGTATTCGTTCCAATGTTTTGCGTTCGCCGCAGAGTGATAGGAAGGCTTCGCGTTCCAGGTCGAGTAGATATTGCTCAGATACCATAGCTGGCTCACTTAAATCACCGCCACACATCACATAGGCTAGCTTAGTTGCCACCACCGCATCGTGTTCTGTTGCGTACCCGGCGGTGCGCATGCCATGGATGCCTGCATACAAGGCACCCAGTCCCGACCGGCCCAGTACTTTGATGTCGTTGCGCGGTGTAGGGGCTACATACCCTTGTGTAAGTTTATGCAGGGCGAGACGCTTTGCTTCTGAAACACGACGGTTCTGATTCATGACGATTCGGTCCTGTCCCTTTCGATAAATGCCCAGGTTAAATCCTTCGAGGGCGGAGGTAGCCACTTTTGCCGTGGCGATGGAAAGAAATCTGTTCTTTAGGGTAATGGTCTCGGGTTCATCGGCGTGCATTTCATCCGATGCGCGCAAGACAAATTCTTTGGTGCCCCCACCACCTGGAATGACGCCCACGCCCAACTCGACGAGTCCGGTATAGGTTTCTGCGGCCGGACAACAACCATCGGCGTGTAAATTCAATTCACAAGCACCGCCCAATGTCATGCCATGTGGAGCAACGACTACCGGTGTACCAGAATAGCGAACCCGCATCATCGTATTTTGAAAATAACGGATGGCCAAGTCCAGCTCATCGTATTCTTGTTCAATGGCCAGTAGGAAGATCATGCCCACGTTCGCACCAACAGAGAAATTCAATCCCTCGTTGGCGATCACGAGTGCTTTCCCCGATTGTTCCGCTTTATCCACCGCGGTTTGAATGCCTCCTAATACATCTCCACCGATGCTGCCCATTTTCGTATTCCATTGAAGGGCCAGTACATCGTCTCCCAGATCGACCAACCGGCAACTGTTGTTTTTCCAGATCGTTTGGTCACTTCGGTGACTGGGTAGGATGTATGCCTCTCCTCCGGGTATTGGCTGATAAGATTTTGCATTCGGATCATAACAGCAACGCTTCCCATTTTCCATTTTGTAAAATGACGTTACACCGGCACCGATCATTTCCTTCACCCAAGGGGCAACGGTGTAGCCATTTTTCTCCATGGCCTCCAGTGATTTGGCGACCCCGAGCGTGTCCCAACTTTCAAAAGCGCCGATCTCCCAGCCAAATCCCGCCATCAAGGCATCATCTACCCGGTACAGCTCATCGCTGATCTCCGGAATGCGATGCGATATGTATGAAAACAATCCGTAGTGGAAGTGTCGATAGAATTCGCCGGCCTTGTCTGGTGACGCAACCAACATTTTCAATCGGTCATTCAATGCATCAATTTGTTTGGCCGCCTCTACACTGGCAAATTTTGGTTTTTGCCTGGGTTTGTATTCAAGTGAATTTAGGTCGAGTGTCAGGATTTCTTTTTCACCGTTGGCGCCTCTGGTCTTTTTGAAAAATCCCTGACCGGATTTATCACCCAGCCAATTGTTCTCTACCATCTTTTGCAGCCAGGTCGGAATCATGAATTGGTCGCGCGCCTCATCGTTCGGACAATTGTCGGCAACTCCTCTCGCTACCCGAACCAGGGTGTCTAGTCCTACGACATCCGCCGTACGAAACGTAGCGGAGCGGGGTCGGCCAATGATGGGTCCGGTGAGTGCATCGATCTCATCCACGGTGAGTCCCATTTTCGCCTGCACCTGTATGATGGCCATCATGCCAAACACGCCGATCCGGTTAGCAATAAAGGCAGGGGTGTCTTTGCAAAGCACGGTGGTCTTTCCGAGGAAACGATCCCCGAAGTCCATTAAAAAATCGATCACAGCCGGATCGGTTTTTGGCGTAGGAATGATCTCCAGCAAACGCAGGTATCGGGGGGGATTAAAAAAATGGGTGCCGCAGAAATGTTTTTGAAAATCTTCGCTACGTCCCTCTGTCATCTGGCTGATCGGAATACCCGATGTGTTGGAACTGATGATCGTTCCGGGTCTGCGATGTTTTTCTACCTCTGCAAAAAGTTGTTGTTTGATGTCGAGCCGCTCTACCACCACCTCGATCACCCAATCACATTCGGCAATTTTTTTCAGGTCATCAATGAAATTGCCTACGGAAATCTTATTGGCTACAGTGGCGTCATAAACAGGGGAAGGATTTGATTTGATGGCCGCTTGCAAGGCCTCCCGGGCGATCTTGTTTCGTTGATCCACTCGTGCATTTTCCGGAAGATCTTTTGGGAGCAGGTCCAAAAGCAGCACAGGATATCCGGCGCCAGCCAAATGGCAGGCAATGCGAGAACCCATCACGCCGCTTCCCAGAACGGCGATTTGTTTGATGCGGCGAGTGGTCATGGCAGGCGGTACGATTGATTGCCTACGAAGTTACACGAAGCGAATCAGTATATCAGCTGATCCCCGATCCGGGTTCAACGGAGTTTGCCGGTTGAACGAAGTGCAGTTTGCCGGATTTGTCTTCGGCCATCAAGATCATGCCGTTGCTTTCAATGCCCCGCATTTTTCGGGGGGCTAGGTTGGTGACCACGGAAACTTGTTTGCCGACGATCTCTTCGGGTGCATAATGCAAGGCGATGCCACTCACGATCGTGCGGGTTTCATTGCCCAAGTCAACCGACAATTTCAATAATTTATCCGCTTTTTCCACTTTCTCCGCCGCCACAATGGTGCCAACTTTCAATTCGATCTTGGCAAAATCGTCAAATTGGATGGTTGGTTTAGCAACAGGTTGTTCGGTGGGAACCGATGAAGGGGCAGGTGTTTCGTTCGACATCAGATTCTTTTTAAGTTTTTCCAGCTGGGCTTCGATTTCAGTGTCCTCGATCTTGCGGAAAAGCAACTGTGGCTCGCGCAGCGAGTAACCCACTTTCAACAGATCGATGCGTCCGGCATTTTTCCATTCCAGCATGCGATCGACCACTTTCATCAGGTGGCAAAGTGATTTGGTTGTGTTTGGCAGGAACGGGTTGATCAGGATGGAGAGATTGGCGGTCAATTGCAAACAGAGATGCAAGCAATTGTCGATCAACTGCTGTGCTTCAGGTTCGGCTTCCAATCGCTTGGCCACGATCCAAGGTTCTTTTCGCTGCATGTATTGGTTGCCATGTCGGGCCAGATCAATGGCAGTGAAGAGGGCGTCTCGGAATTGATATTTTTCAAGATGCTGCGAGATCGTGTCCGTGGAGAGGCGGATCTGTTCGATCAGCGACTTGTCGGATTCATCCGCAACAGATGCGTGAAGGGGGGGGACTTTTCCTTTACATAGTTTGTGCATCAGCACCCAGGTTCTGTTCACGAAATTTCCGAGTACGGCCACCAGCTCGTTGTTCACCGCATCCTGAAATCCTTTCCAGGTGAATTCGCTGTCTTTTGTTTCCGGGGCGATCTGCGTCAGGTAATAGCGAAGCATGTCCACTGCCTGACCACCGCCATTTTCTTGTTTGACAAAATCAGTGATGTAATCACGCATGTCGAGTTTCCAGTTCCGGCTGGTACTCATCTTATCGCCCTCCAGATTCAGGAACTCATTTGACGGCACGTTGTCGGGTAAAATGTAGCCGCCCAGCTTGAGCATCACGGGGAAGATGATGCAATGAAATACGATGTTGTCCTTGCCTATGAAATGCACGAGTTTGGTGTCGGCATCTTTCCAGTAGGGGGCCCAATCTTTTCCCTGCTCGATGGCCCATTGTTTGGTAGCGCTGATGTATCCGATGGGCGCATCAAACCAAACATAGAGCACTTTTCCATCGGCTTGTGGTAAGGGTACTTTTACGCCCCAGTCAAGGTCGCGCGTAACGGCCCTTGATTGCAGTCCGCCCTCGATCCATCCTTTGCATTGCCCAACTACCGCCGGACGCCAATCGGATTGATGTGTATCCAGGATCCATTTTCGAAGAAAATCCTCGTGTTTGCCCAAGGGCAAGTACCAATGGGTGGTTTTTTTCAGGATGGGGGTGGCACCGCTCAGCGTACTGAGGGGATTGATCAATTCCTCCGGACTCAGTGACCGACCGCAGCTTTCACATTGATCGCCAAAAGCCCGATCACTTTTGCAGGAAGGGCAGGTCCCTTTGATGTATCGATCGGCCAAAAATGTTTGTGCTTCTGGATCAAAGAACTGTTCCGTTTCTTTTGTTTCCAGATCACCGGCTTTTTCCAATTGCTGAAAGAAGGCGGCTGCTGTTTCATGGTGAAGAGCAGAACTGGTGCGGTGATAGATGTCGAATTCAATGGAGAGGTCCGCAAAGTCCTGCCGCATGGCTTCGTGGTACTTGTCAATAATGGCTTGTGCGGTAGTCCCTTCTTTTCTGGCCTGAATCGGGATGGCCGTTCCGTGTTCATCACTGCCGCATACAAATACGACGTCTCGCAATTGTGCACGCAAATAGCGGGCATAAATGTCGGCGGGTATATAGGCGCCGGCCAAGTGTCCTACGTGTTTCAAACCGTTCGCGTAGGGTAGGGCGGCGGTGACGAGGTATCGTTTTGGGTTTTGCATGACGTGGCTGCAAAAATACCTGAATTCAGATACCTTTAATGCATGACGATTCAACCCGCCCCCATCCGTCCCGGCGAAACCGTCGGCATCACTTGTCCGGCCGGCTTCATGACCAAAGAAAGAACCGATGTTTGTGTGCAACGACTGGCTGATTGGGGGTACCAATCTGTTTTGGGTGAAACTCTTTTTAGCTCCTCGGCGAATTATTTCTCTGGGACCGATGATGAGCGTGCCGCTGATTTTCAACGGATGTTGGATGATCCCTCCATCCGTACGATCCTATTCGGACGGGGAGGATATGGTATGTCCAGGATCATCGATCGGCTCGATTTCACCGAATTTCTCAAAAATCCCAAATGGATCGCCGGCTATAGCGACATCACCGTGTTGTTGGCCCACCTATATACCCGTTATGGCATTGCATCCCTTCATTCCCCCATGGCAGGTGCGTTTCAGGACTTTCCGGATGATAACAAGTATTTGCCGGCTCTTCGGGAAATGATCTCCGGTGGCCGGATGGATTATATGGTTGATGCCGATTCGCGCAACAAACCGGGGGAGGCGGTCGGTCCATTGCTTGGTGGCAACCTTGCCTTGTTCACTCACCTGATGGGTACTCCTTCCTTCCCGGACCTGACGGGTGCGATCCTTTTTTT
>JBDKIP010000102.1:0-6718 GCA_039797015.1 Bacteroidota bacterium | reverse complement strand
TTTTGCTCGAGGGCCGCTGCTTTCTCTGCACTGCTATCACTTACATACGTAAAGGCGACATGCGCGCCTTGCTCTGCCATTTGAATGGCAATGGCTTCACCGATGCCACGAGCGGCCCCGGTAACAATGGCAACTTTTCCGTCCAGCAATTTCATAAACAGTGTTTTGAGTGGTCGTAAAATTAGGCCTTATTCATGGAAAGCAACTCTTCAATCAGCGTTCGCTCATTGCTTAGCCGGGGCACCTTGTGTTGTCCGCCCAACTTACCCCGCCCCTTGAGCCAATCAGAAAACAATCCAGCCTTGGCGGAATGAACTTGTGGCATGCGCAGGGCGATGTTTTTATGGCGCTTGGCCTCGTAGTCGGTATTGAGTTGCTGCAGCGAATGGTCTAGCACTTCTACAAAACGATCCATCGATTCGGGGGCTCGCTCGAACTCCACGATCCACTCATGCGTTCCGTTGCCATCGGAGGAAAAATACAACGGTGCGGCTGTGTAATCGGACACGATGGCGTCGGTCATACGAGCGGCCTCGGCAATGGCCCGATCAGTATTATCAACGATCACCTCTTCTCCGAATGCATTGATGTAATGCTTCAGTCGGCCACTGACTCGGATGCGATACGGATTCAGTTGTGTGAATTGAACCGTGTCTCCCACCAGATATCGCCAGAGTCCGCCGTTCGTAGAAATGATCAATGCATACTGTTTATCCAACTCCACTTTATCCAATCCAACCGTGATGGGATGTTTCTTTCCATATTCGGAGATGGGCATGAATTCCATGAAGATGCCATGATCCGGGAAAAGCAACATGCCGTCGGTACCCGGACGATCCTGCGCAGCAAAAAAACCTTCGCTCGCATTGTACATCTCCAAATAATGGATCGGCTTTCCAATGATCTGTTCGAACTGAGTACGATATGGCGTAAAAGAAACACCGCCATGCATGTACAATTCCAAGTTGGGCCACACCTCCTGCATGCTCGACTTGCCTGTGATCTCCAGGATGCGACGAAACAAAACCAAGGTCCACGTTGGCACCCCGGATATGGACGTTACATTCTCTGGTATGGTAGCCTCAGCCAATCGCTCGATCTTCGACTCCCACTCGTCCATGAGTGCAATGCTGAGATCAGGCGTGCGCAACCAATGCCCCCAGAAAGGAGAATTCTGAAGCAACACCGCACTCAGGTCTCCATACTGAGCTTCTGGATTCACCGCATGTAGTGTATGACTACCCCCGATCACCAATCCCTTTCCCGTGAGGAGATTGGAGTCCGGGTGAAACTGATAATACATCGTGAGTACGTCCTTGGATGCCTTGTAATGACCATTCGATAAGCTTTCCTGACTGATGGGAATGAATTTGCTTCTGTCGTTGGTAGTGCCACTGCTTTTGGCAAACCAGTGAATGGGTGTATCCCACAGTACATTTTGTTCTCCCTGCATGATTCGATCGATGTAGGGCTTGATGTCCTCATACTCATGCACGGGCACGGCTTCCTTGAAGGAGCGAATGTTGAAGAGGGAGGAAAAATTGTATTGCCGACCGAACTCGGTGTATTGAGCAGCGGTCACCAACTCCTGCAATACATCGCGCTGAGCGTTCATGGGATTGACGCGCCAGGCATCGATGCGCCAGCTGCGCATGCGTGCAAGGGATGAAATGGCAGGGGAAAGAAGTTTCATCTCCTCGAAAAATAAATCATTTTTGGTTATGAATGGTGAATGGATGTATGAGGGGCGTCACCGAGCCGGATAGGCCGCCTCGATTTGCGCACGCAACCGTTGTTTCTGTTCGGAGGTAGCGAAGCAGTGACGTACCGCTTCCAAGTTGCACTGCCGAAAGTCAGCGAGTGTCCATCCAAATGTTTTATGTAGATGCGCATATTCCTCCGACAATGTGGTGGGCGTAACCGTGCGCGCATCGGTATTGATGCTCATCGAAACTCCTGAATGGTAGATCCGGTCGGCCGGATGATCGGTCATGTGCGCATACATGTTGGTCTGCAGATTGCTGCTGGGACAGACCTCTAAATGTATGTCATGCGCTTTCAGGTGCTCGATCAGCTTGGGATCCTCTATGCTTCGAACACCGTGCCCGATGCGGGTGGGATGAAAATGCTGCAGGGTTTCCCAAACACTGGCGGGACCACAAGCCTCCCCAGCATGTGCGGTACACGCGATGCCCTTTTCTTGCGCATAGGCATATGCTTTGATGTGTGCGTCGATCGGGTAACCCGCCTCATCGGCGGCAATGTCAAACCCGACCACCCGCGTTCCCCAAAAAGTCTCCACCAATTTCACTGTACGCATACTCTGCTCCTCCGTGTAATGACGCAGGGTACAAAGGATGAGACCGGCTTCGATCCCGGTACGTTCAATGCCCTCTACCGTGGCCGCTTCAACCGCTCGAACCACTTCTTCCGCAGACAGTCCCTCGTCCATATGCAACAGCGGCGCAAAACGGATCTCAGCATAGATCAGTCCGTCTGCCTGTAATTGATCGAATAAGTCCAAGGTCACCAACCGAAGGGCCTCGCGTGTTTGCATCAATGCCAGTGACTTCTCAGCGCGACGGATGTAGTCGACCAGATCGTTGCAGCGGGCGGGGCCAATGAATTCCTGCGAAAACTCCGCTTCGGAAATGGCGGGCGCCAGCTGTTTCACTACTGCGTAGCTGAGGCTGCAATCAAGATGCAGATGCAATTCAATCTTCGGATAGGAGCGAAAATCCATGATCAATGTTACGATTGTTATGGAAGGTCGGATGGTGTGGAAAGATCAGGCCCAACCTGCATGGCCTCTTCGTAGATCCAATCCTTACGCTTCAATTCAAAATTCCGCCCCAGATACAAGTTGCGAACTTGTTCATCAGCCGCCAGCTCCTCCGCGGTTCCATGCTTGAAGATCTTTCCTTCGATGAGTAAGTATGCTCTGTCGCAAATGGAGAGTGTCTCGGTTACGTTGTGATCGGTTATGAGAATACCGATGTTGCGGAATTTCAAGCGCGCCACGATCGACTGTATGTCCTCCACTGCGATGGGATCAATGCCGGCGAAGGGTTCATCCAACAAAATGAATTTAGGATCCACCGCCAACGCACGGGCGATCTCGGTTCTCCTGCGCTCTCCACCACTCAACACATCCCCCATGCTCTTGCGCACATGCTGCAGCCGAAATTCATTGAGCAACGACTCCAACCGATCGCGTTGCTCGGCCTTGGAATAATTCTTCATCTCGAGCACGGCCAGGATATTGTCCTCCACACTGAGTTTTCGGAAGATGGAGGCTTCCTGGGGCAAGTACCCGATGCCCTTTTGAGCACGCTTGTACATGGGAAGCGCCGTGATGTCGGCTCCATCCAAATAAACATGCCCGGAGTCGGGTTTGACCAAACCGACCACCTGATAAAAAGAGGTTGTTTTGCCGGCCCCGTTCGGACCCAGCAACCCCACGATCTCTCCTTGAGCCACCTCAAAAGAGACCTGATTCACCACAGTGCGGGACCCATATTGCTTGACCAAATCACGGGTCTGAATGGTAATGGACATGCCACAAAAGTAAGGCCTTCCCACCGGCAGAACGGCATTTTAACGGTTCGAGAGGATCGGGGCATATTCATTACTTTTGTGCGCGATGAAAGTAATCGATCACATACAGCAGGCGAAGAATACCCTGATCTCCTTTGAAGTGCTCCCGCCCCTGAAAGGCAAGGGAATCGGTGCTTTATACAAACACCTCGACCCGCTGATGGAGCACAAGCCATCCTTCATCAATGTAACTTACCACCGCAGTGAGCACGTTTTCAAAAAGAGAGCGGACGGCGGATTCGAGAAAGTGGTAGTTCGCAAACGCCCCGGTACCGAAAGCATCTGTGCAGCCATCCTGAACAAATACAATGTAGACACGGTTCCCCACCTGATCTGTGGGGGATTCAGCGTGAACGAAACAGAGGATGCACTGATCAATTTACACTATCTGGGCATCGACAACGTGCTCGTCCTCCGCGGCGATGCTGCCAAAAATGAAATGAGCTTTGAGCCGGAACCCGGCGGGCACAAATACGCATCCGACCTGCTCAAACAAGTGGTGGACCTGAACGATGGGATCTACCTGGAGGAAGACCTGCGCGATTCACACAAAACCGGATTCTGCATCGGTGTAGCCGGCTACCCCGAAAAACATTTCGAGGCGCCAAATATGGATACCGACTTGCAGCACCTGAAAAAGAAAGTAGAACTGGGTGCCGATTACATCATTACACAAATGTTTTTCGACAACCAAAAGTTTCACGACTTCGTAAAACGCTGTCGGGAAATGGGCATCACGGTTCCGATCATACCCGGACTCAAACCGATCTACAACAAAAAACAACTGACCGTTCTTCCCAAAACTTTTCACATCGATTTGCCTACCGATCTGGCCAATGCCGTGCACAAATGCAAGACCGACCTGGACGTAGAAAAGGTAGGCGCAGAATGGTTGTTGATGCAATCACGCGAACTGAAGAAAAGCGGCGTGCCCGTGTTGCACTACTACACCTTGGGTAGACCCCAGCTGATCGCTGATGTGGTGGGACAGATCTGACGAAGGAACTTACTTCAGCAAGCCGGCAAATACTTTTTCATCAATCTTCACCGGATATTTCTTCCGGAGTGACAGATCCCATTTCTTTTCCAATTCGACCTGCAGGTCGTTGATGATGCTGCCCCTGGCTTCTTCAAAGGATTGCGGTCCAGGTTGCGGATACACCCGCAATGCATACGCAAACGTTGCATTGTTGTCGGTCTCGTTGATCACGGGCGCAAACAACTGACCGGCAGTAGGAACTTGATTTCCTCGACCGGGGATCTGATCCCATTCGAGTCGGGCTGAATCGGTAAACACGCGCTCTCCATACGACAAGGACTCATTCTTCCAATTCGCGGGTTTGCGCTGGATTTTTGCATACAACTCTTTTGCTGCATTCACATCGGAACAGAAAAACAAGACCACATCGGCGCTCGGCCTCCAATTGTATTTGTTCTTTTGGCGAGCGAAGAGCTGACGCTGTGCAGCTGTATCCGATTGCGCCTTGTTCCAGATCTCCTGCTGCATGATCTCAAAGAACAAATTGCCGTCGCGGAATTCAGTCAATTGATTCCGGTATTCATCATTGAAGGACTCCAGATTATTCTTGTAATACTCAACCATCAAGTATTGCTCCCACTCATTGCGCACTTGAGCATGGGGCTTTAACCCACTGCCATCGGGTTGATAACGGAAATTCGTCGCATACTGGATCCAATCGGCTGCCGTGTAATTCTTTTTGGATAGGTCTTTTCCGATGGAATAGAGAACGGTGGATTTCTGAATGGTTTTCCCCTCAAGGGTCATTGTTCTCAGATCGAGCAAGCTGTCGGAATACTGCCAGAGTGCTGTCTCTGCATAGGCGGCACGGCGCACGCCAACTTTGTTTTGTACCAATGCATAAATGAAATCCTTTGCATTGCGCCAGCGATCATCTGCCCGTACCTTTTGATCAAGTTGCTGCTGGGTTTCCTGCGCCGTCAGGTCATTACCCGGTTTGGTAAGGGAAAGTCGCTGCACGATGTGCCAGCCATAACGCGTAAGAAAAGGAGCAGAAAGTTGATTGTCGTATGCAAGCGAAAAAACCATGCTTTCAAAGGTTGGATCGAATTGCCCCACGCCAAATTCCATCATTTCCCCGCCATTGGCCGCAGAGATGTAGTCGTTGCTGTACAAGCGCGCCAACTCGCCGAAGGAGGATCCCTTCCGCAACGCCTCATGCAGTGAATCGGCCAATTGCTTCAAGCGCTTTTTTTCCGCATCGTCAGCAGTCGGAGAGTAGGCCAGCAAGATCTGACGAGCCTTCATGGTTCCGGCAGCCGGACGTTCACCCATGACCTGAAAAAGATGATAGCCGATGCTGGAGCGTACCCACTGGCTGGTTTTGCCCACGGGTGTTTGATAGATCGCACTCTCCATCTCGTAAGTAAGTGTAAAGGCGGTTATATAGCCCAGACGACCATTGTTTTGGGAAGCAGCCGGATCATCGGAGAACTCGCGTATCAGAGAAGAGAAGTCCTGCCCCGCTTTCATTTTCCGTTCCACCTCTGCCTTGCGCGCATTCGCCCTTGCTGAATCCGGTTCACGATTTGAGTTTCGGAAAGAAACAAACAGATGCGCTACTTCCCGATCGGTTTGACTGCGTTCATGTGCTTCTTTTTTCAATCGCTCCAACAGGACCGGATCGGCCATATATTTATCGATCAACTGTGCACGAAGATTGTCCACCTCCTGCTTGATGCCCGGAAGCGTATCGTATCGACGGGCATACGCTTCGGTCACTTTCAACTTGGCGCTCACAAAAAGATCGAGATAGGCACGCATCGATTTCTCCTTGGAACTGACCGTATCGGTGTTGTTACGGTTATAGGCACGCAGAAAATCGTTTGCGTTCACTTTGTGTTGACCATACGTGATCAATGTTTGCGCCCTGAGTAGGGGCGAAAAAATGAGCAGAAAAAAAATGGTCGATTGAAAACGTCTCATACGATCGTTTTGATTTTTCTAGTTAGTACCGGCACGCTGCATCTCCAAAATATCATCCATTTGCTGAAAGGTCAGCTTTTTGGCGATGATCTTTTTTTCTCGATCCAGCAAATAGAGTGTAGGAAAGGTCTGCACATCGAATAACTGCGAGTAACC
>JBDKIP010000101.1:0-2699 GCA_039797015.1 Bacteroidota bacterium | reverse complement strand
GGATGGAGGAGCCCGGACCTAATTTTCGAAGTGGCCATGCCCGCATGCTGTTGGGGCCTCCCGCAAAATACTGCCTGAATAAAGGCAGGTTGCTTCTCTTAAAAGGGTTTCTGGTTGAGTTGAGTTCCCATCCCGCGCCGGCAAATAAATGCAAGGCCAACGATGATTTTTTGAGTTGAATTTTATGGGCTAGGTCAAGGTCGAGTTTGATGAAACGAAACAGGTTTGTGTCCAGAAATTTATTTCGGATCATGCCCGTCAGCAGTCCGGACTCCTCCAGATTGAATCGAACGTTGGTCGTGTGATTGTTTTTTTGTTTGCTCCAGCTGGCCCCTGCCATGCCGGAAACGATCAATCCGTCCGCAAAAATATTTTTCAGCAGTGCATTGCTGTCGATCAATTCCAGGAGTTTCTCTCTTTTTTTGATGAAGGAAAGTTCGATGTTGGGAAGACGAAAAGTAAAGAGTGTGTTTCGTATCCGGAAATCATATCCCCAGGCGGCGTTCAGGTTGGTGACGTTCACGAGAAATCGCCTTTCTGTATTGGAGGCACTGACGGAGAGTATGGATCGAAAATTGTCACGAATGCTGTCCGGGATCCAACGCAATGCAGGCACTGCCCGGGGGAAGTACAGATTGTGACTAATCGAGATCTGTTGCGTTTGAATGAATCGTACATCGGTTATCGTATCGCGCCCGGCTTCCACGCCATAGCGAAGATTTGTGCTGGACGTGATGGCTCTTCGGGCAACGTTTCTATTTTGAAAACCCAGGTTTACCGCCAAACCAAAAAGATTTCCGGAAAGGATGCTTTGGTTGTTGCTTCCTTCGATGTTCGCCTGAAAGGCTCCCTTTTTGCCGGGGATCATGCGAATCAGGAAGTCGGTGGTGTCTTTTCCCGCACGAGGCAGTTGGTCGATGTTCACCAGCCTCCAGGTCCCCAACGCATTCAATCGGTTTAGTGTTTTGAGATAATTTCGTTGATCATAAGTATCACCGGGATGCAAATAAATGTTTGGCTCCAGGATGCGGGGGATGAATAGGTTGCGATGACTGATCACTGTCAGGTTTTCCGTGAAGCTGGTATCTCCCAGCGAGGTGAGGCCATCGCCCTCCAAATCCGGGTAAACAGTAATGCGTCCAATGTGGTAACGGATCAGTTTTGCCGGGTCGATGTCTTCCCGAATGATCCATTCCAGATTGGCTTTCGGATCTTCTTGTCGTGCACGCAGGCGTTCGATTTGAGCCAGCTCTTCAAATGGGTCAAGCGTTGGGGCCAGCACACTTCGATCCAAGGTATCCCAGATTACCAGCAGATCCTCCCGTCCGAACTTCAGATAACCGTTGTTTCGGAATAAGTTTACTAACCGGTTCAATTCCTGGCTGATCATGCCCTTGGCGAAGGGATCCCCGGTATGCAACAGAGATGCTTCTTCGTTCTCGAGCGCCAGTCGTTGCAAGTTGGAGTCAACCAAACGATACCGTATCGTGTCCAATTTCACCGGCTTGCCAGGCCATACCTGAAAGCGGACGGTGGTTCTGATTTGTTGCTTTCCTACTCGTTTTGTGGCCGTGTCAATTCGTATGGAGTCGTGATGATATCCTTCAGCTACCAAAAGATTTCGCATGTAGGCAACGGAACGGTTGGCGGCACTCATGTCAAATAGAGGCGGCTTGCGCAGTTCGCTGTAAAACATTTTGGATACCGTACGGACGCGTAAGCTGTCATCGAGCTGACCTTTCAGTCGGCTGGCCAGTTGATTTTTTTCTGTATTGGTAAAATTGCCCTGAACGTGGATATTTGTCTGGTAAACAAATGGCTGCTCAGCGGGATATTGTTTTGGGATGACGCCACATCCGGTGCTGGTCCAAAGAACATGAACAAACAGCAATAAGCCTGTCACCCGCGATGCGCAGCCGAAAATCCTCATGAAACGTTTGCCATGATTAGCAAGGCCATCATCAAAGATATTCAAAATCTGGCCCATAAGGAAGGTCGTGCCGAGCAAGGTCTTTTTCTTGCAGAAGGCCTCAAATGGGCGGAAGAGTTGCTGGCCACTGCCCCCCATCAGGTTCACACCCTTTATGCCAAAAGATCTTGGCTGCAGGCAAATGCTCATTTGTGCGCATCCCTTCAGGTGGAGGAAGTGGATGACGTAATGATGCATCGATTGTCTCAGTTGCGTTCCCCCCAGGAGGTGTTGATGACCGTTCGCATGTTCGATCGTCCGATCCAATCGGCATCCGCGGGGATCCATTTGGTCTTGTCTACCATTCAGGACCCGGGCAACATGGGTACCTTGATCCGAACGGCGGATTGGTTTGGTGTGAAACAGGTTGTGTGCAGCCTGGATTGCGTAGATGCATACAATCCCAAAGTAGTACAGGCAACGATGGGAAGTCTGATCCGGGTACCAGTGGTTGCAACTGACCTCAACTTGTGGTTGTCAAAACAAACGAACGTGCCCACGTTTGCCGCCGTACTCAATGGAACGGATTATGCATCTGTCAGCGGACCGGGTATTTTGATGATGGGTAATGAATCGAAGGGCTTATCGCCCGAGCTTTTGCAACTTGCTACTGCTCCGATCACCATTCCACGCCGGGGCAAAGCAGAATCGCTCAATGTATCGGTTGCTGCAGGGATCTTGTTGGCGCAATTGTCCCGATGAACTCACTTGAATCGCATCGCCTGTACGG
>JBDKIP010000100.1:0-4079 GCA_039797015.1 Bacteroidota bacterium | reverse complement strand
CCCAGGTCTGTACCTTTGGGAAGGGAGATGAACTCATCGCCCCATTTCACATAGGGCCCGAAACGGCCCACATTCACCGATACATCTTTCTCCTCGTATTGACCCATCACACCTTGTGCGCCAAATAGGTTCATCGCCTCCTCAAAACTGATCGTTTCAATGCTTTGCCCGGTCGGGATCTTGGCAAAGCGTGGCTTTTCTTCTTCGTCCGCACTTCCTATCTGGATCATGGCTCCGTATCGGCCCATCCGCGCCACCACAGGTTTTCCGGTTTTGGGATCTGTACCCAACAGACGCTCACCTTTGATCCGCTCAGCGGTTTCAATGGTTTCATCCACCTCTTTTTTAAAGGGCTTGTAAAACGACTGGATCATCTGACTCCACTTTCGTTTTCCTTCCGCCACTTCATCAAATTCATTTTCAATGGAAGCGGTGAACCCATAATCCATGATCTGATGAAAATGCTGTTTCAGAAAATCCGTAACCACCAAGCCAAGATCAGAGGGGAATAATTTTGATTTTTCCGCACCAGTATTTTCATATTCGGTTTCCGCACTCAGTTTGTCATTTTTCAGGGTCAGCAACTGATAGGCACGACGAATACCTTCTTTATCCCGCTTCTCTACGTATCCTCTTTTGAGAATGGTTGAGATCGTGGGGGCGTAGGTGGAAGGACGACCGATGCCCAACTCTTCGAGTTTTTTTACCAATGAGGCCTCTGTATATCTTGGCAATGGACGCGAGAAGCGTTCAATGGCCTGTAATTGATTCAGCGCGAGCGATTGTCCCTTCTTCACGGGCGGCAAAATCCCTTCGGGACGATCCTCATTTTCCTCCTCGTCTTTCCCCTCCATGTATACTTTCAGAAAACCATCGAATTTCAACACCTCTCCGGCAGCTTGCAAGCTCTCTTTGTTCGTGGAGATCTCGATGTCCACCGTTGTTTTTTCCAGTTCGGCATCTGCCATTTGGCTGGCCATGGTGCGTTTCCAGATCAGTTCATACAAGCGGGCCCATTCTGCTTCTTCGATCCGGGAAGTGCTCATGTAGGTGGGGCGAATCGCTTCGTGTGCTTCCTGTGCACTTTCATTTTTGTTCTTGTATTTACGGAACTGATGATATTTCTCGCCGTACATGGTTTTTACGGTTTGAGAAATATCCGCCAATGCGGTCTTACTGAGGTTCACACTGTCCGTACGCATGTAGGTGATGTAACCATTCTCATACAAGCGTTGTGCGATCTGCATGGTCCGCGATACACTATATCCCAATTTCCGGGAGGCTTCTTGTTGCAGCGTGGAGGTGGTAAAAGGTGGGGCCGGAGAGCGTTTGCCCGGTTTGACCTGAATGTCTGTGACCTTATAATTGGCCCCTTTGCAGGAGTTCAAAAATGTTTCCGCGGAGGCGGCGTTGGGTTGTTTTTTCCCTTCGGCAGAAAAAGATATTACCCGGCCCGCTGCATCCGGTGCTTGAAAAGAGGCCTCTATTTTGAATTGGCTTTCGGATTGAAAGGCATTGATCTCTCTTTCTCTTTCTGCGATCAATCGTACCGCTACACTTTGCACGCGTCCCGCACTCAAATTTGAGCCCATGCTCATTTTGCGCCAGAGGACCGGACTCAACTCAAACCCTACGATTCGGTCAAGTACCCGACGGGCTTGTTGGGCCATCACCAGGTTCATGTCCACTTTTCTGGGTTTCTCCACCGCCGATTGGATGGCGGGCTTGGTGATCTCATGGAATACGATGCGTTTGGTATTTTTTGGATCCAATCCCAACACCTCACACAAATGCCAACTAATGGCCTCTCCCTCACGGTCCTCATCCGTTGCCAGCCATACTTCTTTGGATTTCTTGGCCAATGATTTCAATTCACTCACCACTTTTACCTTGTCCGGCGATACGATGTATCGAGGTTCGAATTGCTTTTCAATGTCGATCCCCATCCCGGCTTTTTCCAGGTCACGGATGTGTCCGAAGCAGCTTTTGACCTGAAAATCAGATCCTAAGATCTTTTCAATGGTTTTGGCTTTAGCCGGACTCTCTACGATCAATAAATTCTTAGCCATGAGGGAGATTAAAGTAAAAAACCGCTTTACAGCGGTTGCAAATTAGAGCAAGATTAGGAAATTTTCCACCAACGAGAATTTTCTGGGGATTTGCGTGAAATTCTGACAATGCCTAAAAAGGGGTTGTTTGGTTGGTTTTGAGCGTGTTCCACACACGCAATGCCCATCTGCGATAGTCCGCGCCGGCAGGGTGTAATCCATCCGTGGTGATCCATTCGGGCCGGTCGGCTGCTTCGCGGGTCAGGTCGGTAATATATATGAAGATTACGCCGTGTTGTTTACAAATGGATTCTTTCGCTTCGTTATATCGATCGATCTCACGGGCGATCTGTTCGCGGTCCCGTTCTGCCGCATAAGGCGTTACCCCCCAATCCGGAATGGACAATACGCGCACGCGTTTTGGATCGTTTTGGGCATAACCGATTGCCCGCACCAGCAGATCTGTAAATTCTTCGATGAAATTTTCAACCGACCTACCTCGGTATTGGTTGTTTACGCCGATCAGCAAACTGACCAGGTCATAGTTGTGGTTGATTGGGGAAGCTTGTTCAGCCTCATCGATGGCTGCAGACAACTCGTCGGTTGTCCACCCCGTTTTTGCCACCACCCGCAATTCATCCACCGGGTGTTCGTCGGATCGAAGCAACGCTGCCAGCTGGAAAGGAAAGCTTTCATTTGGGGCAACGGCCTCCCCAATCGTGTAGGAATCGCCCAAAGCCAGATAGTGCTGAATCTTGTTCATAGGCTCATTGTTTTGTCAGGAACCGGACGATCTCGGCGCAAACAACGGGATCGCGATAAATGCGCCGGTGACCTAACCCCTCCGTCAGGTGGAATTCGACGTTTGGTAGGGATAATGACTGGGTAGGTTCAGTGTCGGAAAGGGGCGTGATCTCATCGGAGCGGTCATGTACCCATAAGATAGGGTTAGAGAGTTGCTTGACCACTCTGTTTACCGAGAACCAGGATACAGAATGGCTGCTGCGTTGTTCGATCAATCGGTCGATCCGCTGCATAAGGTTGGGTCGGAGTTGTAGCGTGGCCTGCAACTGATTCAAGGCAGAACGCGTTTCCGTAGCCGGGGCGATCAGAACCACTCGTTCTGATCTGCGGGGGGGGATTTCCTCTAGGGCGAGGCTGAGCGAGAGTCCGCCAAACGAATGGGCAATGTACCCGTCGATGGGTCCCCATTGGCTACGTATCTCCTGAATGAGTTTTCGGTAACGGAGAGAATGAATTTTTTTTCCTTCACTGTTCCCATGTGCTGGGGCGTCAAAAGCGATTACCTCTACATCGAGCTTTGTCAATGCCTCCACAAAATGGAAAAAATTTCGGGCGGAGGAGGAAAAACCGTGCAAGATCAGGATGCGGATGCGCCCTCCTTTATTCCAACGCCAACCCTGACATCGGTCGCCCGACTCGGTCCATTCCAATGTTTCTGCTTGAGCAAATATGGGCGGTAGGGGTTTATTGTATCGGGTTTGAGGGGTGATGAATAGGGAAAAGGCCTGACGGGCTGCGAAACCGGGCCAGAGCCAGGATCCGATTTGAAACCAAAGTCGATATAAGGTAAGCACGGCGCAAAGTTACCAACCCTTCAACCATTTGATCGATCTGTTGTTTACTTACTTTTGCGGCTCGAAACCGTGAGTCATAACCATTATGTATAAAATTACCTTTCAATTTGAGCAGCCGGGACTGGAAGCCCGCACCTTAGATGGAATCGAGTCGGGACAAAGTCTCCTGGAGGTTGCCCTCAAAAACGACATTGATTTGCATCACAATTGCGGCGGTGTTTGCGCCTGCAGCACCTGTCACCTGTATGTTCAACAGGGAGAGGAGTTTTTGGAAGAACTGAGTGATAAGGAAGAGGATTTCATCGACCGGGCTGTGAATCCCAGACTCAATTCTCGGCTGGGATGTCAGTGTCTGTTGCAGGAAGGAAAAGGGGAGGTCGTTGTGACCTTGCCCGATCAAACACAATTTTTGGGCGAATAAATCTATAACCAT
>JBDKIP010000099.1:0-7659 GCA_039797015.1 Bacteroidota bacterium | reverse complement strand
CGTTGTTGAGCAGTAGCCTTGCACCGTAATTGACCCGGTCAAAGCTGGCCCCCTGTTCAAACAACCATTGATTGAGGTTTCGGTCAATGGGTTGAATGAAAAATTCTGGATAGATGTTGAATCGCTCCCGGACCCGAATCGTTATTTGTATGTGATCCACCAGGCTGGTGTCCGGAAAACCTTCCTGTATCGGCAGATAGATCCGCTCCGCAGAAACAACTACTTCCTGAAACAACATGGTATTCATCAGCGCCCGTTTCGACTCCTCGAACCACCCATTCAATTGGGAAACCTGACCCGTATCCCCTTTTTTAAAAGGCAACTCGCGCAAAATGATCTGCGGACGCGTGTGCTTGTTGCCCTCAACACGGATCGTATCGACCTGTATCCGGGTTGAATCGGGAGAGGAAAGATTTGACAGGGAAGGGCGGAGCGACTGGGCCTCTACCGAAACGGTCATCAAAAAAAATAGCAGAAAAAACAAGGGGTTGACGCTACACATTCAAGTAGGTCATGAGGTTGTCGTAATTGTTCCGCAGCTGGTTCGTATACAACTCCTCTCCAAAAAAGTATGCTACGTTGTATTCATACCGCTGAAAGGTGGCAACGATGTCAGAGATCTCCGGCTTGTTCAACCGAATGGTTACCGAGAGTTGTCCGCTCTCCGGCAGGATGCGCGTATTCAACTGGGTGATCTGCGCATCGTGTGTCTCTACCAACCGACTCATCTCACTGAAGGCGTATTGACGCGGCTCCATTTCCAATACGATCAATCCACCCGGTTCATCGAGGCGCATGAAGGTGGATACGGCTCGGATCAGATCGGCGGGCAACAGTGTTCCGATGAGCTCGCGTTCCTCGCTGACAACCGGGATCACTGTAAGGTATTGCTCCGCCGCCAATTGCACGGCCGCCAACATGTGCTGGTCTGATTTGACAGAAAGGGACTGCCAAATAGCCGGAAATTCCTTCAGGCAGATCTGGTCATCATCAATCGCTTGCAGGGCTGATTCACTTACCAATCCCACATATTCCGACCCTTCAGCGATGGGCAAATGCATGACCTGGTGATCGGCCATTACATTCAAGGCCTGATATACCGTGTCCGTGGTGTGCAAGAACGGCAAGGTTTGTGAGATCAGTTGACTGCAGCGCATGAATAGAATTGCTTGACCCAAAATTAGGGGAGCCGATCGAAGAGAGAACGTTAAATGGCCGGAGGTGGATCCGGAAACTTTTGCAGGAATTTTTCCAAGATCGCGTTGAATTCACCCGGCACCTCCAGCATGGGGGCATGACCACATTTGTCGATGAAATACAGCTCACTGTTGGGGATCAGCCGCTTGAACTCCTCCCCCACAAAAGGTGGTGTGATGGTATCATTATTGCCCCAGACCAGAAGGGTAGGCAAGGTGATTTTAGACAATTGATCGCCTAGATTATTACGAATGGCACTTTTCGCGAGGGCAATGATCTTGATTACCTTCAGGCGATTGTTGGTGATACTGAACACCTCATCCACCAGCTCTTTTGTGGCCGTGGCCGGATCAAAGAAGGTCTGTTCCGTCTTCTTTTTGATGTATTCATAATCGCCTCGCTTGGGATAACTATCACCCATGCCATTTTCAAATAAGCCGGAACTACCTGTCAGGATGAGGGACCGTACCCGGTCGGTATGCTTCAACAAATACACCAAGGCTACATGGCCTCCCAATGAATTACCCATGAGATGCACATCCTTCAGATCCAAAGCCTCTAAGAACTTATAGAGATACTTGGACAGTCCGCCCACGGATGTGTGCAGTAAATCGAGATCTAACAGCGGGAGTACCGGCACAATCACACGATGCGTGTGCTTGAAATGATCGATCACTCCGGCAAAATTGGCCAAGTTGCCAAAGAGACCATGCAGGAGAACCAATGGTTGTCCGACACCCTCTTCAACGAAATGGTACTTCTTGAAATCCTTGACTTCGTAAGACATACTAACTACTGGGCAAGCCCTTGGTCGCTAAAATAGACTTTTTAGTACAAATGCTACTCAATCATATAATAACTGAACTTGAATTCTACAAAGCGTCCGGAGACGCGGGTACGGCATCAAAAAACTTTCGCAGCGTGTCAAATACGTCACTCAATCCGGGCGTCCATCCGGAAAGTGCCTGAACCCCTTGCATAAACAACGGCTGCACATGAAGCAAGTAGATCGAATCCTGTCTGTCTGCATCGGAAATGGCTCCGGCCCACTGCAATCCCTGCAAAAGGGCCGCCGAAACGCTCAAAAAAAGGATCACATACAGAACGGAACCCGCCAGGCGGTTCAACATCCCCAATTGTGCCAATTCCAATGCGCTTTCCAGCGCTTTCGCCCCCAAGCGAACCAAGATCACCACGCCAATCAGCACGATCACAAAGGCTAGGATCGGCAACCATTTGTCCGAAACATCGATTCGATCCCCCAGCCAAGTAGCCACCAGGGCACTGAACTTGAAAGCCAGTAGAATGCCCAGCCACAGAGAGACAAGAGAAAAAACGGCCAAAACCAATCCCCGCTGGTAGCCAAAATAAATGGCAGCCAATAGGAACAATACGAGGAGGAGATCGATGCCCATGGTCGTTTATGCTCCTTGATTCGTAAGCAATTGCTTGACCAACGCGGACAGGGTTTTGCCATCCACTTTTCCGGCAAAGGCCTTGTTGGCAGCACCCATCACTTTCCCCATATCGGCCGGAGAGTTGGCACCTGTTTCTGCCAGAATCTGTTTCAATCCGTCGATCAACTCTGCTTCGGACAGGGGCTTTGGCAAAAACCGCTCAATGACAGCGATTTCTTCCGCCTCTTTGGCGGCCAATTCCGCACGGTTTTGCTGCGTGAAGATCTCCAGGGAATCTTTGCGTTGCTTGACCATCTTTTGCAGCAATTTGATCTCCGCCGCCTCATCCAATTCCGCCGGCGCCCCCTCGGCCGTTTTTGCAACCAGAATCGCTGCCTTGATGGCGCGCAAGCTCCGAAGCGCTGCTTCATCCTTGTTGAGCATGGCTGTCTTCAATTCAGCCATGATGTTTTTCTCGAGTGACATGACGTTATGCTTTGTTGTTGGCTAATTGTTTGGCCCGGAACGTTTCATAGAACTCCTTGGCAAATGCTTTCATTTGGTCGACCTGATCGGCATACTGCGTGGCACGTCCATAAGTATCGGCCATGGTCATCAACGTCTGATAAAAAAAATCCGCCATCTCATCCACCATCATCTGCTGTGTCCACAGATCGATGCGCAATGCGGCCTTGTCGGCTCCATCCCAAAAGGAGACCATCATGGCCTTCGCTTTTTGAAATTGTCCGTCGGTCGCGTCGCTGGCCGCCCACTGAATGTCGTTTGGCACGCGTTTTTCGTCGAGTCCTACCTGAATGGTTATCGTTGATTGTTGCATAGTATGGTTTGAAGCGCAAAGCTAACTAATCCCGCTGCGCCGCCGCCATCATAGCGGCCCAAACCCGCTGAGCGGTCTGTTCCCAGGTGTACCGAGCAGCCACTGTACGCCCTGATTCAATGAGTCTACGGCGGAGCGATTCATCAATGTACAGCCGATTCAATTGCTCGGCGATTGAGGCCGGATCGTTGGGATCCGCATAAAGTGCTGCGTCTCCGGCGATCTCCTGCATGGATGTATTCCTGCTGGTAATGACGGGCACATCCGACTGCATGGCCTCCAATACCGGCACCCCGAACCCTTCATAAAAAGATGGATACACCAGGGCATAGGCAGCCGCCGTCAACGAAGTCAATGTGTCCAGATCCACATAACCGGTCAACACCACATCGGAACGGTACTTGTAGGTGGAGAGTAATTTTTCAAAATCCCCTGTATGCCACGCCATGCGTCCCGCCAACACCAATTTGTAACTCGATTGCTGTCGCTTTTTAAACAAGGAAAAAGCCTTCAGCAATCCGAGCAGGTTTTTGCGCGGATGGATCGCGCCCGTGTATAAGAAAAATTCTTTCCCCTCGGTGAATCGTTCTTTTATCGTCGAGCGAAGAGATTCTTCGAGCGGACGAAAATCTGGTTTGGCAGCACTGTATACCACATCGATTTGTTCGGCCGACACGCCATACACATCGATCAATTGTTTTTTTGAGGTCTCTGAAACCGTCGCCACCCGACGCACCTTTTTCAGAAAAGCGGGCGTAAATTTTCGGTAATAATGACCAATGGCAGATGAAAACCATTGCTGGTTTTGTAAAAATGCCAGATCATGCACCACCAAACATTGAGGAATGCGGGTGCACAGCGAGGCAATGCCATCGGGCGAAACAAACAGATCCGCGTTGAATTTTTTCAGAAGCGGAGGAATCCGCCAATCGTACCACAGACGCCACAGCAACGGATGCCGGGCAGGCGGACCGATCACCTTCACCTGAACATTCGGGGGCAGCGAAATCAAATCGGAAGGACTTCGGTCGAACAGAAATAAAAACTGATGTTCGGAATGAGCATCGGCCAAACGGGAAAATACCTGCTGGGTAAAATACCCGTAGCCTTCCAATTGGCCGGGCATCCAGAAGCGGGTATTGACAACGATGCGCATGGGCTGCAAAGGTAGCCCCGGCAGAATCCTTATATTTGTCCTTTCACGTGAATTTTATGGATTACAATACAAGTCGCAACCACCTGGTTTTGCGCGAATATGGTCGTCACATCCAACGCATGGTGGAGCACATCATGCTTATGGAAGACACCGAGAAGCGTCAGAAAAATGCGTTGGCCATCGTAGAAACCATGGGGATCCTCAATCCGCAGTTGAAAAATGTGGAGGACTACAAACAAAAATTCTGGGACCATCTCTTTGAGATCTCTGATTTTACCTTGGAGGTCAAATCCCCTTATCCTGTGCCCACGCGCGAGGAAGCCAAGGCTCGCCCAAAGCCCCTTCCCTACCCCAAACGCTATCCCCGCTATACGCACCTTGGAAAGAATTTGGAAATGGTGATCCAAAAAGCATTGGAAGCGCAAGACGCCGATAAAAAACAAGGCTTTGCCAACGCCATTGCGTACTACATGAAATTGGCCTACAACAACTGGCACAAAGAACTGGTGGCAGATGATGTGATCCAAAGCGAAATGAATGCCCTTACCGACGGTCAGCTGACCTTTACCAATACCCCTTACGTAAAAGCCTACCGCATGCAACCGGAAGGCCGTGGCGGTGGCGGTTATGGTAAGCGCGGTAAATTTCAACCCCGCGGTGGCGGTGGTGGTGGCGGAGGCCGACGCGACATGCGCGGCGGATTCAAAAAGAAACGCTACTGATCCGTCACACGCATTTGCGTTTCTTTGTATTTGATTATGGAATCATCTGCCAACAAGATCATCATCATCGCAGCTCCCTCCGGCGCCGGAAAAACCTCCATCGTCAAGTATTTGATGGACCGCATGCCCGAACAATTGGAGTTCTCCATCTCCTGCACCACCCGTTCTCCCCGACCCGGTGAAACCAACGGAAAAGAATATTACTTCACCTCCGTAGAGGAATTCGAATCCAAGATCGCAAAGGAGGAACTGGCCGAATGGGAGATGGTATACTTCGGAAAGTATTACGGCACACCGGTCAGTGAACTGGAGCGCATCTGGCAAAAGGGAAAAGCACCCCTGCTGGACATAGATGTGAAAGGCGGCCTCAACATTCGAAAACGATTTCCTCAGTCCAGTCTATCCATCTTCATCGACCCGCCCTCACTCACCGAATTGTCGCGACGCCTGCATGCCCGTGGCACCGAAACACCCGAATCCCTCGACGCCCGCCTCAACAAAGCAACCTATGAAATGAGCTTCAAGGGCGAATTCGATCACGTTGTATTGAATGATGATCTGCAAAAGGCCTGTGCAGAAACAGAACATTTGGTTCGTAACTTTCTGAACACATAACGTCATTTCCGATGAGCACCTTGCTTATCTTCCTTTTTACCTTACTGGGCATGGCCCTGCTGGCCGGCATCGAAATGTCGTTTTACAGCGCCAACCGCATGGCCCTGGAAATAAAAAAACGACAATACCCACACGCACTGAAACGGCTGGAGCCCTTCCTGGAGTCCCCTGCCCGATTGCTCGGCACCACATTGGTGGGCACGCAACTCTTGCTCGTTTTATTGGCCCTGCAGATCACTGACGTGATGCAACCGCTCTGGTCCTATGCCAACATCGAATCCGCCACCCTGCAGTTGCTGATCGAAATGTTGCTCACCACCTTGCTGGTGCTGGTGCTGACCGAATTCTTGCCCCGCGCGTATTTCCGCTCCCGAGGGGAAACGGGACTGCTCCGATTTTCAGGCATGCTGCCTTTTTTTCACCGGTTGTTTTTCCCGATCGCGGCTGCTGGCATCGATGGAGCAGAATGGCTCCTTCGCCAGTTGTTTGACGTCAGAATCCGGGAAAAACGAGAACCCCTGAAACGAAGCGACCTAAAACATCTGTTTCAAACACCGATCCCCGAAGAATCGGATGAACTCCAAGCTCAATTGATCGAAAACGCACAGGAATTGCCCAAGATCAAGATCCGCCAATGCCTCGTGCCGCGCAAAGAGATCATTGGCGTGTTGCGTCATACCACCGTTGAAGACGTACGCAAACGATTCATCGAAACGCAATTGAGCAAGCTGATCGTGTACGACAAGGACATCGACCACATCGTGGGCTATGTACATCAACTCGACCTATTCAAGAATCCGCAATCCCTCGACGAGATCATCCTCCCCATACCGGCCATTCCGGAAAGCATGAGTGCCACGCGCCTGATCAGTCAATTCACCCGCGAACGGAAAAGCATCGCCTGGGTCGTGGATGAGTTTGGCGGCACCGCCGGAATCGTGACCATGGAAGATGTGCTGGAAGAATTGTTTGGGGAGATCCGGGATGAGTTCGATACCGAGGAGTTCGTGGAGAAACAACTTAGTGAAAAGGAATTCATCTTCTCGGGCAGACTGGAACTGGATTACCTGGCCGACAAATACGATTTCACCTTCGACCACGACGAGGCTGAAACACTCTCCGGCTACATCATCAATCACCACGACACCATCCCCCGTCAAAAAGAACGAATCATCATCGACGAATACGAATTCGAGATCCTGCAAGTGACCGATACCCGCATCGAAACCGTTCGCATGAAGCGACTGGCCTAACCCGCTGTATATTTGTGCCCCATGGCACTATTGGATTTCTTCAACAAACGCACGCCCGAACCCAACGCCGAGATGAGCTTCCTGGATCACCTGGAAGAACTCCGGTGGCACATCATCCGGTCGGTGATCGCGCTGTTGATCTGTGCCATCTTCGTGTTTGCGTATTCCGACTGGATCGTGGACGATGTACTTTTCGCACCCACCAAAGCCGATTTTATTTCCGCCAAATGGCTTTGTGCATTAGGACAAAACATCGGCATCGGCGACGCCCTCTGCTTTCAACCGATACAGGCCCAATTCCTCGAAACGACCATGACCGGTCAGTTCATCGCCTCCTTCACCCTCGCCTTCATCGGTGGTTTCATCCTCGCCTTCCCCTATATCTTCTGGGAGTTCTGGCGCTTCATCCGCCCCGCCCTCTCTGAAAAAGAATTAAAAAAGACCCGAGGCGTAATCTTCTGGGTATCCCTTCTTTTCTTCA
>JBDKIP010000098.1:0-6512 GCA_039797015.1 Bacteroidota bacterium | reverse complement strand
AAAAAAATCAGTAGGCAACCCGGCGGCAGGATCCGATTGGAATTTCACTTCCCAGGTCGACGGCACGATCGTGGCAGACTTCGCCGTTCGAGGCGTTGCGAGACGTTCCCATCTCAATTCGCCCACACCTTCGATGGGAAGTGCTTGCAAGGAGTAGAACCAATGATCGATCAGGGCTGACATCAAAAAAGGGATTTGTCGAGTGAAAATACAACTCCGCCCACAAAATGGAATCCGAATGCAGGATATTGCGACCATCGGCTGTATGATCGGTTCAAGAGATTGTTGAATTGAAGCCATCCGCGGATGGAGCGAGTGATTGGCATCTCTGCGCCCAAATTGACATCGAATGCGCCTTCGGTACGGCTGGGCAGCCCCCCCTTCGTGAGGTAGAGTGGAGCAAGCCAAGAATATACATCTGCTTGAATGCGCAATTGGTTCCGGAATCGGTAGGTGCCATGCAGATTCCATTCAAACGGGAGTAATCCCCACGCCTTCTCCACGCCTTTTAATCCGTGAAAATTGTTCCATCCGGCTTCCGCACGAATCAACAACCGATCCGCCTGCCGGTAACTAAGCTTGCCCTTCGCATATAGATTTTGGATGCGATCGGCGTAAAGAGTTTGAAAGGATTTGCCGTCACCCGCCGCCGTGGTATCATTGATGAACAATAAGGCATCCTGCAGAGTCGCATATCCGGCTTGCAGCTCATATACCCAATGAGCCCTACGGTCGTATCGCCAGTGCAAGGAGCGGTCGATCTTTCCTTGGTTTCGCCATTCATGTGGCATCCATAGCCAAGGATTGACGGTGTACAGCTCGCGGTAACCGACGCGCTGCAACTCTCCTGTCCACTG
This sequence comes from Bacteroidota bacterium, assembly GCA_039797015.1. Taxonomy (GTDB): domain Bacteria; phylum Bacteroidota; class Bacteroidia; order Chitinophagales; family Chitinophagaceae; genus JJ008. Next base: position 5,655 of record JBDKIP010000098.1, on the reverse strand, counting down.
CATCGACAACAGCCAGGGTTTACCCGATCGTTGCCATTTCACGCGCAGATCCGGGTACATGCGCATGCCATCGGCATCCCAGCTTGGACGAATGCCCACCTGTGCAGACAACACAGAACCGATGAACTGCAAGGAAGGATGGATGCTGTAAACCGACTGGTCGAGGGCAGCCCCTCCTACCGGCTTGATCCTCCCCCAATGAACCAACCCCTGCAGGTGCAATGAAATTTTGTCGTTAAAATGATATTGCACAGGAATCTGCAAGCGAATGTGCATGTCGGCATTACCCAACCGGTCTGCGGTTCTTTTCCAATCCAACACCGGCTCCAGATAAAAACCGGAGGCGGTTGGCTGCTTTCTACGGTAAGCCAATTGAATGCCCAGTTGATGGAAAACTTGTCGGATGGAATCCATCAAAGGGGCTGGAGTATTATTATCAAATCCGTATTTGTGATACACCTGGCGGTCGGCCAACAACGTGCCCAGCCATTCGCCTTTTTGACCACTTGCCAACCGCGAGCCGATCTCAGCCCGGGTGAAGGAGTACTCCTGATGCGGCAATCTGCCGGAGGCCGATTGATGCATTCCGTAAAAGTGGACCGGCAATCGCTTCCCAAACGTCAATGCCAGTGATGCATACGGGTTACGCAGATTGCCATATCCGACCTTGGCAAATTGAGTGGTCTGAAATCCCTTGTTTGAATCAGCCTGGTAAGCAAGCGGCTTGAGTGTACCGGGCTGATAGGCGATGGATAGCTCCTGATTGGGTATGCGATATACAAGTCGGGGGCGTTCCGTCTCCGTCGCCGGTGTAGCGGTTTGAAATTGGATCTTTAGCGGATCACGCAGCGTGGGTTTGAAATTGGAAATGATGTCCACACTGCCCGTACCGGACGTATCCCTCTTCTCCCGTTGTCCGAGCGACTCCAGCGATAAGAAAAGTGTCGATGACCCAAGGATCATGTATAAGATCGAACGCATCAGGAATCCAGTTTTGTTGATTTACGCTCCTCTTCCACCACTCGTTGCAGTTTTGTACGTGCTTCTTCTTTCAATTCCATTACTTCAGTATTATCCATCACACTTTGAAAGGTTGCCTTTGCATTGAAATAATCTTTCTGTTGCAGATAAACGTCTCCCAGCAAAAGATAGGACTTGGTCACCCAGGGCTCAAACGAACCCGAACGACGGATGGTTTCCTCTGCCCCTTTTTCTGCCTCCTTTGTATTCCCCATTTGAAATTGGATCCAGGCGATCTGATAGCGCGATTCCGCTGCAAATGAACCTTTGTTGTGGGTAAGGACGGATCGGAAGGCATCCAGTGATTCATTCCACTTCTGTTCTTTCATGGCCTGCTTCGCAATAAGGAGGTAAGCGATCGAGCGATCATCGGGCGTCGTATTTCGTTCATTCAACAGCAACTTCGCTTGAGTTGATCCGGCAACCCAATCGTTGAGTTGATGATGACACCGGACCGATCCTCGAAGAGCCTCCATCCTCCATTCCTGATTTCGGGTAACCGCCAGCAACCCATTGTAATACCGCAGGGCAAGCGCAGGATCCTTCTTTTCAAAATATGCGATCCGCCCCCCTTCCCGCCAACACCATTCCTCGTATTTGTTGGGAGCACGGCTCACTACGGAATCGATGTACACCAGGGATTCCGTCCATTGCCTGCGCTTGATGAACAAATCAGCTAATTGGTAGAAGGCTTTCAAACGATGTTGCCCATTGGGATATTGACGGATGTATCGTTCACTGGCCGCCAGCGCCTCCTGTTCTTGTCCGTTCGCATAATAATGCTCAGCGGACGCAAACGTAAGCGAGTCTGCCACTGGATATTCCAACGGCTTACCGATTTGCGCTCGATATGAAATGTATTGATCCGATTGCCCCATCTCTGCATACACCTGCCGAATGTTCTCCAGCGCATCGTCCGCATCCTCCCCGTTGGGAAATCGCTTCACGACTTCTTTTAGTTTTCCCAGAGCAGATTCATAATTGTCGAGGTTGTACCAACAAATCCCCTGCATCAGCAAGGCACGTGAGATCCAGCTATCCTGCGTGGCCGCTCCGATCACCCGGTCCAGCGCCGGAATGGCCTCCCGAAACTTTCGATCCGCCACATACGCATTGGCCATTTCAAGATAGGTGTCGGGCAATAAATTGGAGGATGGATAGTCGGACGGAATGATCTGCAACAACCGAATTTTTTCTCCCAGATTTCGGATGCCCGCGATCATGGCCAATTGATACTGTGCATAATCGGCTGCGCCCCACGACAAACTGGTCGCTCGCTCGTAAAAAGGTTTGGCTTTGTTGTACTCGCGCCGCATGTAAAAACAATCACCGGCACGCAACCATGCATCTTGCAGCAAGGAGGAAGGTTGCGTCGGCAGATTTTTGGTCAGCTGTTGAAATTGATCCCCCGCCGCGGCATAGTTGGCAGACTTCAGGTATGCATACCCAAGTGTATACCGTGCATTTACAGCATTGGCCTCCCCCACCGGCTCTTTTGAAGTGTTCACGTATTCCAGCAGTCGGTTGATGGCAACGGAATAATCGTTCTGTCGGTAGGCGATCTCCCCTGACCAAAACAAGGCTTGGGGCTTCCATGTACCCGAAGCCGGATCGATGAACACTTTGGCCAACAGATCTTGAGCGGGACCAAACTGTTGATCGTTGATCAATTCCATGGCACGACCAAACCAGATGCGCGGAAAAGACTTTTTAAGCGCAGAGGAGGGGGATTCGATGCGGTTCAACCACTCCAACGCTTGCCGATAATTGTTCGTGGCGGATAGAACCATTACCATTAACTCCTGCGCCTCTTCTTTGTACGTAGAGTTGGGATAGTCGATCAGAAACAGTTCTACATTTTGTTGTGCATCGGTCAAAAAGGCCAGCTCATATGAAAGCTTGGAAAATTGTAAGAGTGAAACTTCCCGTTGGGCTCGGTAGCTGTTGTTTCGGGCACAAAACTGGAATGCCGTTCGCGCGCTGGTCAAATCACCCGTCTTGAGATAAGCATCCCCCAGCAAATACATGGCATGTTGGCTGAGTGAATCTTGCCCACCGGCCAGCTCTCGAAACCCGGGAATGCTGGATTGAAATTGGCCGGACTGATGATAGCAGTACGACAATTCGTAGAGGTCTTCCCGCCGAACTTTCGGTGAACGGGAAACATACTCTTTCAACAAGGGAAGTGCTTTCTCAAAATCTCTTCGCTCAAAATAAGCATGCCCCAACAATTGTTTCAACGGCAGTTCATAGTATTGAGCGGAAGCATCCGCAAGTTTGTTCTCCACATACCTGATCGCCTCCGCTTTTTTGCCTTGGAGGTAATACAGCTGACCGATGTAATAGGGAACAAGGGATCTGTAATCGGGGTGATCTTCGACCAGCCGCAGACTGGCCAGCGCCGCCTCGTAATCCATTTTCCGCAAACAGAGAAATCCGTAATAGTAATTCGCCGGAGCGTAGTCGGCATGTCCAACTTGTGTGCGCACACTGTCGAAAAAAGGCTGTGCCCGATCAAACCGCTGGGCAATAAAATGGGTATACCCATTCATGAAGCGAAAGTGGATCTGCTCCGGCTGTTTCAAATTGCGCGCATCAATGAGATCCAAAAAGGGCTCGGCCTCGGCAAATCGCTGAAAGCGAAAATGATGATCGGCCAGATAATAGCTGAGTGCCTGTTCGTAAGCCGGCGGATTCATATCCTGCACATATCTGTCAGCTGCGTCTACAGCCGACTCTTCATCGAGCCGAACCCCGCAGGCCAACCGAAAAAAATCAACCTCTTCCATCGGCACCAGAGGGTCAATGAAGCGCCCGCGCTCCCGATGATGTTGCAAAAAAATCGGATAGGCCAATGATTCCTTTCCTTCATAAAACCATTGTACGGCCTGATCCCACTGACGACGCGGATCCGTGTCCACCGCCGTGCGTTGAGCAAGGGCCGAACCGGAAAACACGCAAAAAACAAGGCCGATAAAGATTCGATTCATCATATTGCTTCTCATACAACGCCCGAATTTCCCATTTATTGGCGCTTTCCGCAAAGTTGATTGCAAACAACTGTGGATAAGCGGCATTGCCGGGGATTTAACATTCTGTTCAAGCGACCCGATTTGCTTAATTTCGGGTTCAAACAATTTGTACATGAGTCAGTTTTTCAGTACGAAATACAAACAGGGTGCACTTGATTTTTCCCTGTTCATTTTGAGATTAGCCGGAGGCGGCCTGATGATCAAACATGGGTTCGACAAGCTCATTCACTTCAACGACAGAGTCAATACGTTCCCGGACCCCATTCATGTCGGATCGACCTTATCCCTCTCCCTGGTGATCTTTGCGGAGTTCTTTTGTGCCGTGATGCTGGTGTTTGGACTGTTGACCCGACTGGCGGCCATTCCGCTGGTGATCACCATGTTCATCGCGGCCTTTATCGTACACAAAGGCGAGGTGCTGGGAGATGGAGAAACCTCCACACTTTTTTTGTCGATGTATTTGGTTTTGCTTTTTGTTGGTCCAGGAAAATTCAGCCTAGATCGGCTGATCGGAAAATAATTCCATGTTCACGCACGAAACCCTCATACGGGTACGATACGCAGAGACCGACCAAATGGGCGTCGTTTACCACGGCAGTTATTTTCCTTATCTGGAATCGGGGCGCGTCGAGGCCATTCGCTCCTTGGGCATTTCCTACGCGGATATGGAGCGGATGGGCATCAGCCTCCCCGTGATCGAAGTGCAATGCAAATACCTTCGTCCGGCCCGATACGACGATCTTCTTCGGGTGCGCACATCCCTCCCGACATTTCCTACCGATCATCGCATTGTTTTTCAACAAGAGATCTTCCGAGATCCGGAGGAACTGCTCTTAAAAGCACACATAAAACTTTATTGCTGGGATACGACAGAAAACAAAAAAACCGTGCTTCCGGAGATCTTATTGGATCAGCTGAAATCATTCTACCATGAATGAACTGCCTGCTGCCACAGATGACATTCGCACGCTCCCAAAGTTTCCGGCTTCGCAGGTGGAAAATAGATCCGCCATTCCACGCTCGCTCTTCAGTCTCATTCTTTATCTGCTTGCCGGTTATTGGCTGTTGAACGATCTTCATAACCTCATCCTAATTACGCTGGTATTGCTCCTGCATGAAGGGGGGCATTTCATCGCAATGCGCCGGGTGGGGTACCGCGACCTTGGCGTTTTTTTTCTTCCCTTGCTGGGCGCTTATGTATCCGGCACCAAACGGGTGGTCACACAACGGGAGTCGGCCTTCGTGCTTCTTGCCGGTCCCTTGCCGGGCATCTTGCTTGGCTCTGCCCTTTATGTGGGGATTGAGCAAGGTGCGGTTCCCCGAACGATCTATGATTTCAACATCATGACAGGCGTGATCTTTTTGGTGGTCTTGAATGGGATCAACCTACTGCCGATTTATCCGTTGGATGGGGGACAATTGCTCAACCGTGTTTTTCTGGATGAAGAAGGATGGGTGAGCAAAGGGTTTGTCTTGCTTTCCGCCGTGCTTTTGGCATACATGGCGATCCACTACCACATACTACCGCTGCTGATTTTCCCTTTCCTTCTGCTGTTTCGTTTGTGGCGATCCGTAACCGATCGAAAGATCGAGCGACGCATCG
>JBDKIP010000097.1:0-3519 GCA_039797015.1 Bacteroidota bacterium | reverse complement strand
TCGACACCTTCCCTTTTCACAATACGAATGATGTAGTTCCAGCATGGCTTGAGAGTCGGCGGCCGTCATATCCTTCAACTCCAATGACCTGAATTGCCTGGTAAACCGATTTTGTTCGAAGCCAAAAAGGCGCAAGTGACCTTCCAGCTCCATTACGTTGCATGCATTTTGATACGACCAAATGTTGATCAAGATCGATTCGATCACCGCATCGCTCAACATGCGCTTACCCTCCTCTCCCACTCCGGCGGGAAAAAGTAGCTGGGACAATTGATCTTGAATTTGACGGGGATCTGCACGCACCCATTTACGCGGATCATGCCAACGGTGATGGATCAGGCTGGCCAATTGAATCAACCGGATCAGTGGATTTGCCTGAGGCCTTATCCGCATCCAAAGCAATTGTCGATACGGTGGATTCAGCGAGAATGTTGAACGTATGTCATTGTAGAGATGCGTAAGCAATTGAAATGTTTCAATGGACAATGGATCGGCATGCAAAAGCGTGGCTTGACCAAGATAAACTGCCATGAGCCTGTTTGGATCGTCCTGAATCATACACAATAGTTCATCAGAAATGGAAGCATCGATGTTTTCAAACACTTCTCGATTGACCCATGCTCCCATTTGTCTCGCCAAGCGGCTTCGGAGATCGGTTGGTTGTGCAATCGCATCCGGTGTTCGTTTTCGTTGATGACGAATGAAAAGCAATTGCCGACGCCAGTTCAACCAGATGTCCTGCGAAACGGGGCGCATGTGGCGGTGACAGGGCAACCGTTCAATGTCATGCAAAAAAGAGAGGGTCCGCTTCAGTACCGGTATCGTAAGAAAGCGAGACAGTTCCAGCGTTGGCACTTCCGGATGAATGGGACCTTTCATCCAAACCACATGTAAGATCACAGGCAAATAATTCGGATCGTTTGTGTGATGATGTCGAAACCAATCACCGGAATGTATGTGTACTTCGACTGAACCAACCCAGAGAATTTGCTCTATAAAAAGTTTAGCGTGCAAGAAATCGGGGCCTTGGTCGTTGTTCCATCTGCCCGGGTCCAGCACTTGTATGCTTTGCCCCTGGCAAGTGCGAAGCGGCCATGCATTCCAGTCCTGCCGCCCCCACAATGTTTGCAGCCAACGTTCTTTCATTGAAAAAATCCAAACCTATGGACGGATTGGATTTTCGCAAGGGGGAAAACACACTCACTCAACAGAAAATTCACGGAGTGCGCGAACGACGCGACTAACAGGGAGTCCCATTACGTTGTAAAAATCGCCCTGAACTGATTGTATGCCCACTACTCCGATCCATTCTTGTATGGCATAGGCGCCTGCTTTGTCGTAAGGAGCATACTGATCGACATAATGTTCAATTTCAGATTCGGTCAGTGGATGAAAATTCACTTGTGTCCGATCGAAAAAAGCAGTTTCCTTTTCCCCTTTCCGGATCACCACCCCGGTGATGACCTCGTGTTGACTTCCTTGCAGTGCGAGCAGCATGCTGATGGCTTCCTCCCGATGCACCGGCTTCCCCAGGATGTGTTCACCCAGCACTACGATGGTATCTGCAGCCAACACGATCTCATCCGCAATCGCTTGCTGTTGAACCGCCATGGCTTTTTTTCGGGCGATGTACACAGGCACCTCTTCCATGGGAAGGTGCGGTGGAAAATCTTCGTCCGCGTTGGACACCTGAACCTGAAAAGGTATCTCTGCCCATTCCAACAATTGTTTTCTTCTGGGAGAACCGGAAGCGAGTATGATCGTTTTCATAAAATGAAATAAAAGAAACCGAGCGACAGAATACCGGCCAGCATCAACCATTTTAAGATCTGGCTGAGTGAATGGAATGCAGGCGCTTCTTGTGCCTTGATCAAGCGGGACAGAAAAATCATTAGGGGAACGATGAGCGCAATGAATCCAAATGCGGATACCCACCACCATCCAAAAGGCAACACGTAGGCATGTACCACGATCAATGAGCCGATCAGCACAACGGTCCACACCGACGCATACACCTTCGCGGCCGGGAAACCCCATACGATCGGCAAGGTTCGGCAGCCTGCCCGTGCATCACCAATTCGATCCTCCATGTCTTTTATCGCCTCTCGTATGAGGGTGATCACGAAGGAAAATCCGGCGTAGAGCAAGACCACCCGGGTGAATTTTTGTTGCGTCTCATTCGGGTGATTGAAAAGTTCCGTCCAGCTGAACCGCGAAAGAAAGATCACCCAGATCGTCCAGCTGGTAAGCAAGGCGATCAGTATGTTTCCGATGAGCAAGGATTTTTTCAGATGCGTAGAATAGAACCAAAGTGCCCCCACGCAAAGTACATTGGCAAAAAAAAGATACGCATGTGTTTCCCAATGAATTGCCAATGCGGTAAATGCAAGTCCGGTCGTACTCAGCAAAAAATGCCAAAGCATGGCCCACCTACGGGATATGATCTTGTCCACCACCTGGCGGTGGGGACGATTCACCTCATCGATGTTGATGTCAAAATAATCGTTGATCACGTAGCCTGCAGCAGCGATCGCCACGGAGGCAAGTATCCAGAAGAAGATCTTCCCATCGACCGGCGCCTGCACCGGCAGTTCAAACAACGGACGATATACACAGGCATACACCAGCCATTGGGTGAGTGCAATGAAGATCAAGTTGGGCCAACGGATCAGGCGTAAGAATGCACGAAGAGTGGGCATACTCATTTGGAAGATATTCCGGACTGATGTTTCCAATCGCCTTGTGCTCTAAGTACCTGCTCGATGACATCACGCACACAACCCATCCCTCCGGTATGCGGCGAGATGTATGCTGAGACAGCGCGTATCTCTTCCGCGGCATCTTTGGGACAGGTGGGCAGACCAACCAACTGCAAGACGGGCAGATCCGGAAGATCATCGCCCATATACAAGGTCAGTGCCGGATCCCATCCCCTTTCACGCATCCTCGCCAGCACAAAAGAAGCTTTGTCCGAAACAGAAAAATGTACGTCCTTGATCCCGAGTTTGTGCAAACGATCCTCTACGCCCGAGCGTTCGCTGCCTGAAACGATCAAAATCGTATAGCCCATTCGCTGTGCCAACTGCAGCGCATAGCCATCCTTGATGTTCATGCGACGTACTTGTTCACCACCGGGCAGCACGAGAACGGTACCGTCCGTCAACACACCATCAACATCAAAAATGAAGTGCCGAATGGATTGAAACAATACAGGTTGGGCGCTGGACATGATCGAGGCCCTAAAGATAATGAAGCAAGGGGAGTTAACGTTGGTTGTCGCGCCACTCGTAGACCCAGGCACTTTGGATCATTTCCAGGTGACCTTCGGTGGATTGTTCACGTGTGCCGGTGAAACCCGGGATTTGCAGGACCCACTCCAGCAGATCGGTAAAGCGAATGCGGTAGATCCGCCCCTCGTTGAATTCGTCTCCGAATCGCTCGTAGAGTTTTAGGGCGATGTCCTCATGATCGGACCAATGTATCGGCGGTTCAAAATGTGCCATGGTTATAAATTTATTC
>JBDKIP010000096.1:0-3487 GCA_039797015.1 Bacteroidota bacterium | reverse complement strand
GTTTCTCCTCAATGAAAGCGGCGTATTGCATTGGGTGATGAGTCAGCCCGACCGGGTCTGGCAACTGCGAAAACTGAGCTGTCTCTTTGATTACCTCAAAGAAAGCACTCAACGAAAACCGGACATCAAACTCAATGAATGGATCGAACAGATCCGATTGATGAAAGAAAATAACATTCGCCTTTCGTTGGTTCAAACCACCGGAAAAGACACGGGCGTGAACCTGATGACCTGCCATGGCAGCAAGGGGCTCGAATTCGAGCACGTGTTTTTGATGGGTGCCCGCAACGATGTCTGGGAAGGAAAACGCGACAATAACCGTGGCTTTCGGTTGCCCCCAACGGTATTCGCCGAAGAGAGTGAAACCGAAACGGTGGAAGAACTGCGTCGATTGTTCTTCGTGTCGGTCACCCGTGCCAAAAAACATCTCTATCTGTCCTATCCCAAACTCAAGCACAATGGCAATCTCCTAGAACCTTCGCAATTTCTCGAGGAAGTTAAACGTACATTGGCATTAGAACCAGCTGTGATCCGATTGCAAGCGGAGGAAGAGGCAAGATTTGCCTCACTTCGGTTTGGCATCATCCGTAAGCCCGTGATCGATCCGGCCGAGCAGGATTGGGTGGACAAACAACTGGGACAATTCGTGATGAACGTAACGGCACTGAACAACTACTTGGATTGCCCATTGAAATTCTATTACAACAACCTGATCCGCGTACCATCCGCCAAATCAGAAGCCGCAGAGTTCGGAACAGCGGTGCACGGGGCACTGAAGGATTTCATCAACGAGATGATGAACAACGGGAAAAAATATCCGGAGGCCGAATTCCTGGTGCAGCAATTCAAATATCACCTCTATGCGGGTAGGGATATTTTCACCAAAGAGAGTCTAAAACGATTCCTGGAGCATGGAGAGACGGTGTTGCGCGCCTATTATGAAAAATATCATCAACCGGGACCAACAGACGATTTCATTCTCACTGAAACACCCCTGAAGGGTGTGGTGGTCAACGGCATTCCGCTCAAAGGATTTACCGATAAGATCCAATTCTGGGGCAATGACATCATCATCAGTGATTTCAAAACCGGTAAGCACAGCAAAGCACGCACGAGAGGTGATTTCGATCGTCCGGGCGGTAAACACCAACCCCTCGGTGGAAACTACTGGCGACAGGCCGTCTTCTACAAATTATTGGTTGATCATTTACCCGGCAAGAACTGGAATGTACTGGAGGCCTGTTTTGATTTCGTAGAACCAAACGACAACGGCGCCTTCGATCGGGAGCGCATCGAGATCCGCAGTGAAGATGTGGAGTATGTTACCCAACAACTCTCCGACGTCTGGCAGAAAATCCAACAACGCGATTTCACCACCGGCTGCGGCAAGGAAGATTGTCATTGGTGCAATTTTACGAAGGAGCACAAATTATACGCATCCGTGATTGAGGAAATAGAGGAGCAGGATTGAAGATGGAAGATGGAAGTTTGTAAAACTTTAAACACAAACTCCCATCTCCCATCTCCCATCTTCCATCACATCACGCTACCTTTACACCCCATGCGCATACGGCACCTCGTTATAGGTCTCCTTTCGTTCGTGAGCCTGCTCACGACCCTGACTGTCCCAACGGGCTGCGCCAACATCATTCCCCCACAGGGGGGTGCACGCGACACCATCCCCCCTGTACTGCTAAAGGCCACGCCGGCGGATCGTTCCACCAACATCAACAGCAACCGACTGGTGTTTTCGTTCGATGAATTCATCGAGTTGCAAAATGCCCAACAAGCGGTCATTGTTTCCCCACTTCCAGCCACTCCACCCACGATCGAAAGCAAATTGCGGGAAGTGTCCGTGCGCTTGCGCGATACGCTGGAACCCAACACCACCTACACCATCGATTTCGGAAATGCCATCAAGGATTACAACGAAGGAAATGTGCTGAATAATTTTCGTTACACATTTTCAACGGGCGATCGGCTCGATTCGGGACGCATCAATGGAAAAGTTGTGCTGGCTGAGACTGGAAAGATCGACACCACACTCATCGTGATCCTGCACCGAAATGGGGCGGACTCAGCTGTGGTGAATGATCGTCCAGCTTACATCACGCGCCTGAATGGAAAAGGTGAATTTGAATTTCGTCAGCTGCCCGACCGCAGTTTTCATCTTTATGCGATCAAGGACGATGGAGGGATGCGCCGCGTGATGGGCGACGACCAGCGCGTGGCCTTCGCCGACTCGTCCGTTCGCGCGTCATCTGACCCGACCTCCCTCACCCTCTATGCCTTCGACCTGAAACCCAAGTCAGCTGCTCCGCCGTCAACTCCCGTGCCGGCAGTTTCGCCCGGCATCAAAGGAAGACCGGGGGGTGCGGCAGCCGACAAACGATTGCGCTACACCAACAATTTGAACGAGGGAAAACAGGACTTGCTTCGCCCCTTTGAATTGATGCTCGAGCAACCTCTTATCCGATTCGATACCTCGAAGATTCGGCTCTATACCGACACGACCTACACGCCTGCTCGATCCTACAAACTATCGATGGACACTACGGCTCGAAAGATCAGCGTAGAAGTCCCTTGGGCAGAAAACGTATTGTATAAATTGATCATCGACAAAGAAGCGTTGAAGGACACACTCGATCGGCAACTGCTCCGCACCGATACGATCTCCTTCGTGAGTCGCCGAAAAGCAGATTATGGAAAACTGTCGATCCGTCTCCGGAATATTGCCAACCCTTCCCCCTCCGAGAGAGGCCAGGAGGGAGCTGCTATCACCCCCGTGATCCAATTGGTGCTCAACGAAACCATCGTGGCCTCCGCTCCATTGGGGAATGATGGTATTTTCCGCCGCGATCTCTTCTTACCCGGCACCTATGAGATGCGCATCCTCTTTGATCGAAATGGTAACGGCGTTTGGGACGGCGGTCGATTATTCCCTGCGCGCCTGCAGCCCGAACGGGTTAGGTTACTCGAAAAAAAGATCACCGTGAAGGCGAACTGGGAGAACGAATATGAGTTATAGTAGTTGAGAGGATGGAGTTGAGGGTTGAGGTAGAAGGATTAATGTTTAATTTATTTTTGTCAAACTTCCATCTTCAATCTCCCGTCTATTTACAAACTCCATCTCCTAAACCTAATTTTTCATGAATCTTCCTTCCCACCTTTTAGAACAAGCCGTACAGGCATTCTCGCAGCTGCCGGGAATCGGGAAGAAGACCGCTTTGCGGTTGGTGTTGCATTTGCTCAAACAGGAAACCGCGCAAGTGGAATTCTTTGCCGAGGCCGTGAAGAAGATGCGAAGCGAAATCAAGTTTTGCAGACGTTGTCACAACATTTCAGATGGAGATGTATGTTCGATCTGCAGCAATTCCGTTCGCAAACAAGAGATGATCTGTGTGGTGGAAAGCATCCGGGATGTGATCGCCATCGAATCGACCGGACAATACCACGGAACCTATCATGTGCTGGGGGGGGTCATTTC
>JBDKIP010000095.1:0-5725 GCA_039797015.1 Bacteroidota bacterium | reverse complement strand
CGAAAGAAAATAAAGAGGTTCTTTCCAGTCTGCAGGCGTCATCGAAAGAGCAGTTTCAACTATCCATTTTCGATGCACACAGCCAAACGTTCCAGGAGATCCGAGAATTGGTGGCCGGGCTTGACCTCGATCGTCTGACGCCTGTAGAGGCCTTGTTGAAACTACAAGAGGTGCAGCGAAAAATTTCGGGATGATGTTTCAATGAGCTCCCTGTTGCCTGATATCTCAAACTCCCTTATTTTTACCACAAATTAACTGCTCATGAAATTTATCCGGATATCCGCCTGGGTATTGTTCGCATCCATGGCCCTGACCGCCTGTAAGAAAAACACTGAATTCACCAAGATCACAGAATTCAGAAAAAATGGCATCGCCATGACGGGCGCATTGAATGTTCCTCAAACGCCCTCAACCGGATTGGGAACGATGGATATCTGGTATTCCAAAGAAACGCGCATCCTTACTTATACGCTGAATTGGTCAGGTCTTACCGGCGCTGTATCCAGTGCGTCCATCATGGGCCCTGCGCCCATCGGATTTGCCTCTGCTTCCATACTCCAAAACCTTAACACCTCGGCCATCACTCGATGTGCCACTGTCTCTACCACTTCCTGCGGATCCTTGCGTGGGACATTGCTGGTTGACGAAGCTGTAGTAAAGGAAGAAACATTGCTCAGTGGTGTATATTATCTGACACTGCGTACCGCAGCTTATCCGGCTACGGGAGAAATCCGTGGACAGATCAAGTTTGATTGATCTCACGCATTAAAAAGCTTGAAAGCCCTCCGAACGGAGGGCTTTTTTATTTTGCGTTGAACCAAACAGGCTCGTCTGAATTCCAATCGCCCTGGTAGTTGATGAAAAGCTCTTCTCCCGCCTGAATGTGGCGCACGGTTTTGACGCGAATCAATTCCGCCTCCCACTCCATCTCATATTCGCAATTGCTGGGAGCGGAATGGTTGTACATCGGTACGAAGCCCAACGCCATGGCACAACGATCTTCTTTCTCCCCCCATACGAAAATGTAGTCGTGCAATTTGGTTTGATCGATGAAGGATCGGTCCTGAGCCGACATCACGATCACCGGTGCAATTTCAATCACCGTTCCCTCCGGAATGGCCTCTTGGGTGAACACACCCCTTCCTCGTCCGCCAGAGGGTGCAAGGAAAAGCGCGGGTAGGATCATGCTCAAAGCTACAGCCGAAAGCCCATGAAATTCACATTCGAGCCGCAGGCCTTTCCGTAATTTCGCGGCATGTTGGCCGAAGCTACACCGCTGGACCTTCGCTCGGAATTCCTCCGACTGCGCACGCTGGGCGACCGGGTGATGCTTCGTGACTTTCTGGATGACCGCAACATCAGCGAAATTGCCACCTACCTCGACGAAGAAACCGAGCTGGCTACCGAGATCATTTCGGCGATGTCAATGCATCGGGCGGTCAGCGTCTTCAAGATCCTCGACCTGAGTTTACAAAAGCAAGTCATTCGAGAATTGCCGGCAAATCTCACAGCCAATTTGCTCAACGAATTGCCAGCCGACGACCGCACCGACTTTTTGGAAGAGCTTCCCAGCAACGTTGTGCGCGAATTGATCAAACTGCTGGAGCCCGAAGAAAGAAAGATCACTTTATCCCTATTGGGTTACCCGGAAAACTCGATCGGTCGATTGATGACTCCCGATTACGTGTATGTGTATCCCCACAACACCATCGAGGAGGTTTTTGCCACCATCCGGAAATATGGCAAAGACAGCGAGACCATCAACGTCATCTATGTCATCAATGAAAAAGGAGAACTGATCGATGACATCCGCATTCGGGACATCATCCTGAATGAGCCCCGAAAAATAGTATCGGAGTTGATCGACGGTCGATACATTGCCCTCACCCCGGAAGAAGATCAGGAAGCCGCCAGCGAAATTTTTAAAATGAACAATCGCGTTGCCCTTCCGGTTGTAAGCCGAAGCAACAAACTACTGGGCATTGTTACGATCGATGATATTTTGTGGGTAGCACAAGAGGAGTTTACGGAGGACATGCAAAAAATGGGAGGTACGGAAGCACTCGACGAGCCCTACCTGGATGTACCACTACTGAAGCTATACCGTAAGCGGATCGTTTGGCTACTGATCCTTTTCATAGGAGAAACCATGACCATTGCCGCCATGTCTGGCTTTCAAAAAACACTCGAACACGTACTGGTATTATCCACCTTCATCCCCCTGATCATTTCCAGCGGCGGAAACAGCGGCTCACAAGCAGCCACCCTGATCATACAAGCCATGGCACTGGGCGAGATCACCGTCAAAGACTGGTGGTCGATTGCCCGAAGAGAAATTCTCTCCGGACTGATCATGGGCGTTACCCTTGGCGTGATCGGATATCTGATCGTGGTAGGCGGACATGAATTTTTTGACCTGTTCGGCGAACATTACCTCCGTGTGGGAATGGCCATTGGTGTGTCGCTGGTGGGTGTAGTGCTCTGGGGTACCCTCATGGGCTCCATGCTTCCCCTGTTGCTGAAACGACTGGGCGCAGACCCCGCTACCTCCTCTACCCCATTCATTGCAACGCTAGTAGATGTAACAGGACTCCTCATCTACTTCGGTACAGCTTATTGGTTGTTGAAAGGAATTTTACTTTGATTTCAACCAGGCTGAAAAAAGGCTCGCCTCCTGTAAAAACCGATCCATTTCCTCCTGTTGCGATTGGATAAACGTGTTCTCAGAAAATTTACCGATCACTTGATCCATCTCCTCCTGCGTGTCGTACATCATCCGACGAAATGCCTGCTGGTGATCTTTGGCCCTGGATTGCGTGATCATCTCCATCATCCAAATCCGGGTTTCCATCGCCTCTACTACCCAAGCATGCAAACCCTTTTTTGTCAATCCAGTCGGTTTCAGAGCATCCATGTATAACGCAGCCGCCAAGGCGTGTTTTGTCTTCGCCTGCGAATAGCTCAGCGCCTGTGCATCGTAAAAGGCATGAATGGAAGGCCAATCGTTGATTTTACCTAGTCTGATTCGCCGGATCAAGCTTTTCAAAGCGGATTCAGGCATCAGTTGCCCGCCGATATTTTTCCAGGACTCCAATTGAGCATCAGCAAAACGCTTGCGAAACAAAAGGAAATTCTTCGCCGGTTTCTTCATCCACAAGGCCAACAACTGATCAACCGCATGATACCGCAACAATTTTCGAAACAGGTCATAGGAACGCTCCGGACGCAACAATACAACATCCCGCTTTCCATTTTCCACGCCGACCAACTTCACCTCCAGATGAGCGATAGCTGTTTGCTTATTCAACAATAATTCCTTACCAAGCGCTTGCGTAGTGCCGGAAAATTTATTCTTGGGATTTGCTTTCAAATAGGCCGATCCTACTGCTTCTTCCATTCGTTGCAATCCATGAATCATCTCACTGACCGTATCCGGAGCCAAGTAATCATACTCGATGATGCGTGTCGGATCGATCCGCTTGTCGCGCAGTTTGTATTTGAAGACATTCCGGGAAAGTGCATACAGGTTGTGAAAAAACCAATACCCCGGCATGATCACCAGCCGGTTGTTGGTAATGTCGTTGGAGACAAGTGAAAAAGGAATATCGATGTTCAATTCTGCCGGATAGTCCCCTTTTGCCAACAACGTATAGGAAGCAAATTTGGAATTGTGTTTCAGACTGACACACAATCCAGGCCAAAATCCCCTTCCGGCGACCAATTCACCGTCGGCGGCGCGTGAATTGTGATTGGACCCGATCGTAGCGCCGGCTGCCAAATTGCTTTGTCCCATCAAAACAGAAGCACACAAGAATGAATTGTTGTGGTGCTGCTCATGGCCTGGATAGATCAAGGAGTTCAACACTTCGCAACAAGAGATGGTGGAGTTCTCCCCCAAATAGGAGTTGATCAATCGTGCACCATATTTGAGCTGAGCATGTGCCCCCATGATGAAGCGCACCGCTTTCACACCGTAAAAGGCCCTGCATCCGGGACCAATGATCCCGTTGACCATTTCCGATCCCTCGCCCACTTGCACGGGTGCATCCGCGGTTGAATCGATGGTGAGGTTCTTCAATTTGTTCGCCCCCTTGACATAAGCATCGCTGCCGATCCACACATCTTTGATGATGTGACAATTTTTGATCACGCTCCGCTCGCCTACTTTACCATAATATCCTCTTCGTACATCAAACAATTCATCCGTGAATTGTCGGAGTTTATCCATCAGTACTTGGTCGTCGCGATATTTTGACCAGATCCAGGCATCGCCGGGTTCCATGCCTTTGAACGGCAGCACTGCACGTCCTCCGTTCTCATTCGCGATCTCCATCCAGATGCGAACGGATTCCGGCTCCCCTACTTTCAAGACCCCATTTCCGAATTTGGCATGATCGGTGGTTGCCATCTCATGAATGTTGACCAACATGGCATCATCTCCAATGATGTAATGGCTCATAAACCGAACATTTTCTACCACTACATTGTCGCCGAAATCGCAACTGATGACTGTACTATTATAGATCCCCACCGGCAAGCGCAGGTTGTTGAACTCATGATAGTATGGCTCCAACCGTCCGATCCGAACCAGTCCGAAAAAACTGGAACGTTTGATCAACCGAATATCGAATGGGTCCATGACTTTGATGTTTGACCAATCGTCGGCACTGTTGTCGTTTTGCTTTAGGATCCGAATCTCCGATTGAGTCAATGAACGATACCCGCTGAGCTTACGATGCTGTTTGTTTCGGAGATAATACTCATCCTTCCCCTTGGGCAAGAATTGGGAATCGATGAATCCAAATCCCAACGAATCGATCGAGCGGCGCTTGATGATGTTCATGGTGCTTATTCTACGGTAACCGATTTGGCCAAATTCCTTGGCTTGTCAACATCCAACCCTTTAGCCACCCCAATGTAGTAAGCCATCAATTGCAAGGGAATGACGCTGAGTATGGGAGCGATCACTTCATCGCAGGGCGGGATCTCGATGCTGGCCTCCGCCAACTGTCCCACCACCTCGTCTCCCGCTGTAACGATTGCGACAACCCTACCCTTTCTTGCTTTGATCTCTTGCATGTTGCTCACTACTTTTTCGTGATAGCCATCTTTTGTCGCTACAAATACGACAGGCAATTGATCGTCGACCAACGCAATGGGACCATGTTTCATTTCAGCCGCCGGATATCCTTCCGCATGGATGTAAGAGATCTCCTTCAACTTCAAGGCACCTTCCAGGGCCACCGGGAAATTATACCCCCTACCTAGATAAAGAAAATCACGGGCAGTTTCGTACCGTACGGATAGCTCACGTATTCGATCGCTTTGTGAAAGAATGGCCTCTGCTTTTTCCGGAAGGGCTTCCAATTCCTCCAGCAAGATCTTCATCCGATCAGTTGACAGGGTTCCCCGCCAATGCCCCAATTGTATGGCCATCAAGTTCAATACGGCCAACTGGGCCGTGAATGCTTTGGTGGAAGCGACACCAATTTCCGGACCGGCATGGGTATAGCATCCAGCATGGCTGATCCGGGCGATGGAGGAACCAACTACATTCACCACACCTAAAATGATCGCCCCTTGCTCCTTTGCCCGTTCGATCGCCACCAACGTATCGGCTGTTTCACCACTTTGAGAGATCGCAATGATCACGTCACCGGGTGAAATGACCGGGTTTCGATATCGAAATTCCGACGCATACTCCACCTCCACGTTGATGCGAGCC
>JBDKIP010000094.1:0-5702 GCA_039797015.1 Bacteroidota bacterium | reverse complement strand
TGATCATCTCGCCGATACTGCCCCAGTCACTTACCACCAATCCCTTGAAATTCCAGTCGCCCTTCAACACCTTCCGCTGCAAATAAACATTGCCGGTAGCCGGTATGCCACTGATGTCGTTGAATGAATTCATGAAACTCGCTGCACCGGCCTCGGCTGCTGCTTTAAAAGGAGGCAGATATACTTCATGCAAACGACGCATGCTCATGTCGGTCGTATTGTAGTCCCGACCACCTTCTGCTGCTCCATAAGCTGCAAAATGTTTGGCGCAAGCCATCACCGCATCCACATTGCCCAATCCCTTGCCCTGAAATCCTTTTACACGTGCGGCAGCGATCAAGCTGCCCAAATACGTGTCTTCTCCGGCGCCTTCCATCACACGTCCCCAACGCGGATCACGCGCAATGTCAACCATGGGCGCAAATGTCCAATGTATACCTGAGCCCGCCGCCTCAATGGCCGCAACGCGAGCCGAGCGTTCAATGGCCGCCAAATCCCAACTAGCTGCTTCGGCCAACGGGAGCGGAAAAATCGTCCGGTATCCATGGATCACATCCTGTGCAAAAAGCAGCGGAATACGCAGTCTGGACTGCATCGCGATCTCCTGCAAGGAGCGTGTACGGGCAGCACCTGTCACATTGAGATAAGAACCGATTTTTCCCTGACGAACACGGTCTTGTTTTTCTCCGTCACGTGTGATCGGACCGGTTGCCGCAAAATCACTGCTCAATTGATTGAGCTGTCCTACTTTTTCTTCCAGCGTCATCAGCGACAAAACCGAATCGACCCGACGATCGATGTTTATGGGCTGAGCAGATAATAAATTGACGGATAAGATCAGTCCAAGACCGATCGATAGAATTTTTCGCACGGTAATGTATTATTGATAGACCCTGACGTAATCGACGCGCATCTGTGTGGGGAAGATCGACTCATCGATTCCTTTCTTGCCCCCGAAATCACCTCCGATCGCCATGTTCAGCAACAAATGAAACGGCTGATCAAAGGGCCATTTGCGGGAATCAGCTGCCTCTTTGGAAAATGTATAGGTTTTCTTTCCGTCGAGATAATACTCGATCTTCTCCGCCGACCATTCAATCGCATACTCGTGGTATTTGCTTCCATGACCATTCAATGGCATTACATTGGTACGCTGTGTGCCATACATACCGTTGTACAGATCGGTGTGAATGGTTTGATGCAAGGTATCTTTTTGATAGCCGACCGTCTCCGCGACATCGATCTCACCGCTCTTTGGCCAACCACCGTATTTGTTTTCGGTGGGCAACATCCAGATCGCCGGCCAAGTACCCCTGCCATTCGGCAGGAGGGCACGTACCACTACGCGACCATAGGTCCAATCCCCTTTCTGTTTGGAGCTTAAACGGGCCGAGGTATACGCTGCTCCTTCATAATTCTCTTTGTGTGCTTCGATGATCAATTCTCCCTTGACCACGCGGGCATTTTCTTTTCGATCCCAGGTGTAAAACTGCGGTTCGTTGTTGCCCCAGCCACACAATTGCGGACAACCCCTGCCCTTGTCATAATTCCACTTAGATGTATCGGGCAAACCCGCACGATCGAATTCATCCGACCATACCAATTTATTGTATCGATATTGAGCGCCGGAAGAAAGTCCCATCAACAACGTGATAGCCACCAACCCCAACCGAATCCTGTGCACAATAACAGTTAACATTTTCAATTATTTTTTCGACTTGACGTCGATCATTGATAAACCCGTACGTAATCGATCTCAAATGTGGCAGAAGAGAAGGATGGATCGATCGCTCCGCCGAATGTGCCGCCCAACGCCTGGTTCAGAATGATGAAAAAGGGCTGATTGAACGGCAGTGCTGTAGTATTTGCTACAGACTGATAAAGATTGCCGTCCACAAAGAACTTGATCGATTGGGGCGACCACTCACATGAGTACAGATGAAAGGCGGTTGTGGCATTTTGGATCAATGTCGTAGCCGTAACCGGATTGCCACCGGAACGCCCCGGATAATGCAAGGATCCATGAATTCGATTCAGATCGGATCCTTTGTGTTCCATGATGTCGATTTCTCCGCAGGCAGGCCATCCAGCCGTTGTGAAATTATCGCCCAACATCCAGATCGCGGGCCAGGTGCCCACACCGGTCGGCAATTTGGCAGACACTTCGATCTTGCCGTATTTGAAGGAGAACTTATTGCGAGACAACAAGCGTGCAGATGTATAGCTGCTGCCACTGAAGGATTCCGACTTGGCAATGATCTTCAAGGTGCCGTTTGACACCACTGCATTGTCCAACCGATTGGTGTAATGCTGTGATTCGTTGTTGCCCCATCCGCCTGCGCCAACATCGTAGCCCCATTTCGATGCGTTGGGGGCCCCGGGTATGTCGAACTCGTCCGACCAAACCATGGATTGCACAACGTTTACCGTTACATTGGTTGACTTGCTGAGGGTTTGTCCGCCGGCACTTTTGGCCACTACATTGACCAGATAACTTCCGGAAGTTGGATAACGATAGGTCAGGCTGCCGCTGGCGGAGGATTGAAAAATGCCATTGCCAAAATCATAATCATAAGTCACGGCATTGGTAGCCGTAGCGGTGAATTGAACATTCCCGCTATTGTCGGTTGCCACCACAGCAGCCACAGTCAGGTTGGTGGGCGCCACCGGATTGGGCGGAGTATTTTTATCCCCGCATCCGATCCAAGTGACGGCCAACCCGATTGTTACCAACAAAACTTTCTTCATTAGGGTTTTACTTTCAGCTTTTGATACCAGGAGTTTCCATCGGTACCAATATTACGAAGATGCATCGTAGTTGGCGTGATCTCCAGGATTTCATACACCGTGCCACCCGTACCGAAGTTGATGATGCCGTTTCCGGGCACCGTGAATTGAATACGGGTTGATTGTGCAGGTGTAGACGTTGAGGTTGCATCTTGGAAGATCAATTGCTTGTTGCCGCCAGTGTTGATCGGGAAGCAATTGTCGCCACCACCGAATCCATAGAAGGTACTGGAAGCACCAATCGAGAAGGAGGCACCAAAATTATTCACGTTCATGAATACCTGATCAAGAGGATTCTTGGAGAAGGTGATCTCATCGTCGTAGGCGCAAGCCTCGCGTGTGTCTGGTCCGGCCGAATACCAAATAGGAGAAAACGCGTCGTTTGGTCCCACGCCAAAATGGCCGGGTGCCGAACGGTCGGTTACCCAAACCTTGGAGCCGGTGCCGGTGAGTGCACTCAGAATAGGAGCAGGGATCACAAACGCTACGAATACCCGAACACGCTTGCTGATGGTAGAAATGCTACCACCGGTACCCACCGCATTCACGGTGATGGTATAGTCGTTGGTACCCGGATTGGCATACTTATAGGTGAGTGTGCCGGTGGGGACAGTGCGGGTGATGCCATCCCCAAAATCAATGTTATAGGTAAGTGCCCCGGTGGAAGTAACGGTGATGGCTACATTTCCGGATCCATTTCCATTCGGATTGGCCCCATTTACGCCCACCACCGTAGCGGTCATGGACAGATTCGAGGGAGCAGTCAACTCTCCAAAGGAGTAAGAAGGCTTTTTACAGGCGCTGAACAGCAGGACAAACCCGGCCAGCATCCACGATATATTCTTTATGTTACGCATATGGCAGTATTTAAAGATTATTGAAGACGAAGATCATCTACAAGGAAAGTAAAGTTTGAAGAACCATCACCTGGCGTGCCCAAATCGAAGATGAGGACTACTCGATCGTAGGTGTTTGCGGTATTGATGGCCGTGTAATCGAAGGTGACCTCTGTCCACGCATTGGCCGTTCCGATCGTCACTTCTCTCTCGAAGTTGATGCCCGGATTAGAAGAATTCTCCACCTTCAGCAACACTTTCGCGTTGGCACGAGGAGAGTAGACTTTCATTTTAAACGTACGTGACAAGGAGAAGGGGATTGGCTGACTCAGCGTCAAGAAGCTTCCGCCCCAAGGCTGTCCGGCGTTCTTCACCATTTTGGCCACTTTGGCACTGGTATTGATGCCGCCCGACTGAGGATTGTTGATCACGGTCATGTTGCCTCCATCGAAATCAAACCACCCGTAGGTAACTGGGTATTCAAAATTCAACGGAATGGAAACAGGGAAACTGTTCGTCAAGCGAATATCATCGAACAAGAAGGTGAAGTTCGAAGAACCATCACCGGGCGTACCCAGATCGAAGATGAGCACGATGCGATCGAAGGTACCTGCTGCATTGATGCCACTGTAATCGAATACCAGATCCTCCCAATTATTGGCCATGGACACAACCGCCTCTTTCTCAAAATTCTGTCCGGGATTGGCTGAATTCTCCACCTTCAGCAACACTTTCGCGCCGGCACGGGGAGAATACACTTTCATGCGGAAGACCTTGTTGGCAGAGAAATTCATCGCACTAGTCAAGGTGAGTAAACTTCCGCCCCAAGGCTGACCTGGATTTTTCACCATGCGGCAAACCCGTCCGCTGGTGTTGATGCCATTGGATTGAGGATTGTTGATGACACTCACCTGTCCGCCATCAAAATCAAACCAACCGAACGTGGTGGTGGTTGACTCGAACGTCAGTGGCAAGCTCAGCGGAGCCGGTGGCAAGCTGTTCACCAATTCAAAATCATCCATCAGGAACGTGAAATTCGCCGAACCATCACCCGGTGTGCCCAATTCCCAAATCGTTACGATCTTGGAATATGAGTTGGCCGTGTTAATGGTGGTATAATCGAAATACAAATATTCCCATGCATTGGCTACGGTAGTCGTCGCCTCTTTTTCAAAGTTGATTCCTCCGTTGGTGGCGTTCTCTACTTTCAAGAGCATTTTGGCACCCACTCGAGGAGAGAAAACTTTTACACGGAAAATCTTATTTGTGCTGAAATCAATGGGGCTGCTCAGCGTGATCAAACTTCCACCCCAAGGCTGACCGGGATTTTTCACCATGCGTGCCACCTTGGTACTGGTGTTGATGCCGCCCGGATTCGGGTTGTTGACAACGGTGGTATTTCCTCCGTCGAAATTGGCCCATGCATAGTTCAGGGTAGTTGATTGAAAAGTAAGCGGCAACAGGAGCGGGTCCAGCACCGTAAAGGGTACGGTCTGCTCAGTAGTAGCCGCGCCACCACTCAATGCCACGACACGAACATTGTAGGTTCCGGGTGCAGCATATACGCGTGAAACGGTTTGTCCCTCCAGGAAGCTGACAGGCACTTCATTGGGCACATCACCGAAGTACACACGGAAGTTCGTTTCAAATTGTGCGGTTGCCGAAACATTGACCTTGTAATTGTTTGTTGGATCCGCCGTTACGGAAACCTGCAGATTCTGCGGTGCACGGAAGGTGACGGTCAATTGCTGTGTCAGCTCCTTGGTTTTACCATTGACTGAATACGCAACGATCCGAACATTGTAAACACCCTCGGGATAGATGTGCGTCGTATTCTTTCCGGCGGCAATGTTCACTGCAGTAGCCGGACCATGTCCATAATAGACATCATAAGAAACGGCACCCACACCGTTCGGTGTGATGGTGACGAGACCAGAGTTGTCTTGTGTGATCTCAAAGAGGACCGACAAGGAATCCGGACCATTGGCAGCTGCTACGAAGGATGTGTCTTCGTATTTTTCTTTCTTACAACCGATCGCGACCAACGCCACCAGGAAGAAAAGGGTTATGTATTTCATA
>JBDKIP010000093.1:0-8474 GCA_039797015.1 Bacteroidota bacterium | reverse complement strand
AGGTTTTTAACGCCGTTCAAAAGCTATCCGTAGCCCGTGGCTATGAGATCGTCTTCGACAAAAGTGAGGGAATTACCATTATATTTGCCGACCCCAAACTCGACAAGAGTGAGGATGTTTTGAAAGAATTAGGAGTACGATAAACAAATAAAACCATGAAAAAAACCCTTTTGATCCTGTCACTGGTCCTCTTCGGCGCCGGCGTACAACAGGCCGATGCACAAGCTACCAAGATTGGCTATGTGCGCGTGAACGACGTATTGGGCCTGATGCCTGAACTCGCTGCCGAAAAAGTAAACCTGGATACCGTCGGAAATCAGTTCATCAAGGACTCGATCATGCCCCGCTTGAATTATATACAAAGCGAGTACCAAAAGAAACTGCAGGAATACGCCGACACCACCAAGCCCAAAAGCGTACGTGACATCATCGGCAAAGAGTTGCAATCTTACCAAGATGAACTCGGACAAGCCGAGTCGTTTATTCAGCAAATTGCACAGGCCAAGCAGCAGGAATTCCTCGAGCCTTACATTGCCAAAACTCGGAAAGCCATCGATGCGGTAGCCAAGAAAAGAGGATATACCTATGTGGTTTCCCCCGAATCGCTGTTGGTGGCCCCTGAAACCGACAATCTGTTGGTTCCGGTGCTGACCGAATTAGGCATCAAGATCCCGGCGCAGCTTCAGCAACCAGCTCCTAAGCCTGCCGGCAAGAATTAATTCAAAGAACACATCCAGAAGCCTCCCGTTGCGGAGGCTTTTTTTATTGGAGTACATTTGACAGGCAATGAATAACGGACCCATTGGTGTTTTTGATTCCGGATATGGCGGGCTTACCGTGCTTCGATCACTGGTGGATCGGTTGCCGCAATATGATTATCTGTATCTGGGCGACAATGCACGGGCTCCTTATGGCCATCGATCTTTTTCCACGATCTATCAGTATACGTTGCAGGCGGTCCGTTGGTTTTTCGATCAAGGATGTCCATTGGTCATTCTTGCCTGCAATACGGCATCAGCCAAAGCGCTGCGTACCATTCAGCAGCAAGATCTTCCCCGGCTGGCCCCCGACAATCGGGTGTTGGGGGTGATTCGTCCCACTGCCGAGGTCATGGGACATCACACCAATACGGGTCACGTCGGGATACTCGCCACACCGGGCACCGTGCAATCTGAGTCCTACGCGTTGGAAATGGGCAAATTTTTTCCAGATGTTCAAGTGCATCAGCAAGCCTGCCCACTCTGGGTGCCCCTGATCGAACAAGGAGAACATGCCGGACCGGGTGCCGATTACTTCATCAAAAAAGACCTGGATGCGCTGCTGGCTCAATCGGAGGAAACCGATCTGATCCTGTTGGCATGTACCCATTACCCGTTGCTGGAGCCCAAGATTCGGCAGTATTTGCCCGTCGATAAAAAAGTGCTGACGCAAGGAACCATCGTGGCCGGAAGTCTGGCAGAATATCTGGTGCGTCATCCGGAGATGGAGACGCGGTTGGGTAAATCTGGCCAGATTCGGTTCTTTACCACCGATGATCCTGTGGATTTCGACCAAAAAGGGGCGCTTTTCTTTGGTTCGCCCGTAAAATCACAGCACCTGGCACCTGAGTCCTTAATCCATTGACCCACAAGGATCAGCGGGTTTTTTGTGCGGATCCCTTAAAGTGTTGGTACGATCCCTTACCTTTGCCGTCCTTTCACAAACCTGCAGGTGTGGTGACCGGCAGGCCAACCGATCGGAGCCGTTCTCCCGGCGCCATTCCGGTCCGCGAATATCCGCTGGATCGAACGTGAAAACTGAACTTGAAAAATGAAACGTACATTTCAACCGCACCGCAAACGCCGCAAGAGCGTACATGGTTTCCGCAAGCGCATGCAAACTGCCAATGGTCGTAAGGTATTGGCCAGTCGTCGCGCCAAAGGCCGCAAGAAGCTGACGGTTTCCGACGAGCGCAAACTGAAATAATCGGGCGGTACCGATTCAATATTTTTACAGCTCCGGAATTCCGGAGCTTTTTTATTTGATATGCAACCCGATCTTCGATTCCCCCGACAGGCACGGCTGAAAAGTCGAAAGGCGATCGATGCCCTTTTTCAATCGGGCAAACGCATCCGTGTCGACGAGTGGAGTGCTGTCTATTCCTTTCGGGATACACCGGGCATTCAGTTGGGTGTTGGTGCGCCTACTCGAAATTTTAAAAAGGCCGTTGACCGCAACCGCATCAAGCGATTGATCCGAGAAGCGTATCGAATCGATCAACATCGATGGAAGGAGGCGCTTCAAAGCAAACAACCGGGAATGGATCTTTTTATTCTCTACTCAGCCAGGGGCATTCCCGATTTTCTGTCCGTCCAGCAGGGATTGATGAAACTATACGATAAGATCTTCACCGGATGAAAGAGCTGCGTATCCTATTGTTCTACTTGATCGGGTGGCCATTGATCGTGCTGATCCGGGTTTACCAATGGGTGATCTCACCCATCATTGGTCCCAAGTGCCGTTATCAACCCACCTGTAGTCACTATGCCGTGGAGGCCCTCAAGAAGCATGGTCCATTCAAAGGATTGTGGCTTTCCATCCGCCGCATTTCCCGTTGTCATCCTTGGGGTGGAAGTGGGTGGGACCCGGTACCATAAAAAAATCCCGATAGAAACTATCGGGATCGAATGATCATTGTTTATTATTTGATCAGAGTCGACCAGATACTTTACTCCAGTCCACCACGTTCCAAAACGCTGCCAGGTATTCGGCACGACGGTTTTGATATTTCAGGTAATAGGCGTGTTCCCACACATCTACGCCCAGAAGGGGAGTGCCTTTCACTTCGGCAACATCCATCAGGGGATTGTCTTGATTGGGGGTAGAACAGATCTCCAGTTTTCCATCTTTCAGAATCAGCCAGGCCCATCCGCTGCCGAAGCGTGTCATACCGGCATTGGCGAATTTCTCTTTGAAGGCATCAAATGATCCGAAGGCTGCATCGATTGCGTCAGCCAATGCGCCTGTAGGGTTGCCACCTGCATTGGGTGCGAGGCTTTCCCAGAAGAAGGTATGATTCCAATGTCCGCCGCCATTGTTGCGTACGGCTGCGGAAATGGATCCGGCCTGAGCGACCAGTTCTTCCAGTGATTTTCCTTCGTTTGGAGTGCCGGCAACGGCCTTGTTCAAGTTATCGACATAGGCCTGATGGTGTTTGCCGTGATGGATCTGCATGGTCAGCGTATCGAAATGCGGTTCCAGTGCATCGTGGCTATACGGAAGAGGGGGAAGGGTGAATGACATGATGTAAAATTTTAGAGCACAAAGGTAAATGGAAACGGTTTAGCGTTCAGGGTTGAGTGTTTAGGATTGGCGTCAGTTGCGCTTATTTTTAAAAAATTCCTTCATCAGCTGAGCACATTCATCAGAAAGGATGCCGCCGGTCAGTTCGGTGCGCGGGTGGAAGGGAGAACGTTCGGGTTGGTTGCGACGATAGCTGCTCTTATCATCACTGGCGCCGAATACAACTTTTCCGATTTGACTCCAATACAAGGCGCCCGCGCACATGGCACAAGGTTCGATGGTGACGTACAGCGTGGCGTCCGGAAGGTATTTGCTTCCGATGGCGTTGAAAGCGGCCGTAAGGGCGATCATCTCGGCATGTGCGGTTGGATCGCAGAGTTTTTCGGTCATGTTGTGACCACGAGCGATCACTTTGTCGTTCATGACCACGATGGCCCCGATGGGTACTTCGTCTGATTCAAAAGCCCTTTCAGCTTCCCGAAGGGCCAGTTGCATGAAGTGTTCGTGCGTCATCGCTATAGATTTGTCTAACTTGGCCTAAAATTAGTTGAATGGCAGATACAGCCCACTTGCAGAAAATGCGCAATCGAGTGCTGAGCGGTGAAACAGCTTCTCTCGACTTTCGGCGCGAGCGCCTCCTTCGCCTGCGAAAAGCGTTGTTGGATCATGAATCTGCCATCTACGAGGCCCTGCACAAGGACCTTCGCAAAAGCAAAGAGGAGGCCTGGGGCTCCGAAATCGGGTTGGTGTTGGCTGAACTGAATGAGGCCATTGCTTCACTGAAAAAATGGATGAAGCCCCGAAAGGTGCGCACCAATTTGCTCAATTGGCCTTCAAAAAGTTATATCTATCCGGAACCGTTGGGACTGGTGCTCATCATTGCGCCTTGGAATTATCCGGTTCAATTGCTGTTCAATCCGCTGATCGCTGCTTTATCGGCTGGCAACTTGGCCGTACTTAAGCCAAGTGAGTTCACGCCTGCTACCGAACAGGTAATGCGTTCCATTGTGGAGCAGGCATTCACTCCTGAGGAAGTTTTGTATGTGACGGGCGATGGCGCACAGGTCGTACCGGATCTGATGCAATCATTCACCTTCGATCACGTTTTTTATACGGGTAGTACCACGGTGGGGCGCATCGTTTATAAGATGGCGGCGGATAAATTGGTGCCCGTTACGCTTGAATTGGGCGGGAAGAGTCCCACCATCATCGAGTCCGATGCCAATCTGCGCGTAGCAGCCCGTCGCATTGCTTCCATGAAGTTTTTGAATTGTGGACAAACCTGTGTGGCACCCGATTATATTTTGGTACATCAATCGGTCCGCGATCAGTTTGTAACAGAAATGCAAGATGCGATTCGGAAATTTTATAGTGAAGCTCCTCGTGAAACGGAGGGATTTGGCCGCATCGTCAATACCCGTCAATTTGACCGGTTGGTAAATTATTTGTCGGACGGAAAGATCTTACATGGCGGTAAGCATGATCGGGCAGATCTGTTCATTGAACCTACATTGTTGGAGGAAGTGTCGCTCGATTCTTCCATCATGAATGAAGAGATCTTTGGTCCCCTGTTGCCCATTCTTCCTTACGACGATTTTCAAGAAGCGCTTGCGGTGATCGAGCGTCATCCCAATCCGTTAGCCTTTTATGTATTCACAGAGGGAGATGCCAGGGCTGATCGATGGTTGCGTGCTGTTCCGTCAGGAGGTGCCTGTGTGAACAATGTCAGTTGGCACCTGGCGAATTCGCATCTTCCCTTTGGCGGAAGGGGCGCGAGCGGACTGGGTGCTTATCACGGCCGTTCCGGATTTGACGTGTTCAGTCACTTGAAATCCGTCATGCGCACACCTACTTGGTTCGACCCATCGATCAAGTATCCGCCGTTGACCGGTAAATTGGCACTACTTAAAAAAATGGTCCGATGAACAAAGGCAGATCGATCTTGTTTATTGTGATTGGCATCCTTGCCGGTTTTTTTGCCTATGTCGGCATCAGTCAACGCAACAGTCAAATGAGTTTTCGTCAAAAGATCCTGCGCACCCTCTATCCTGCACTCATGTGGATGACCCGTTTGTCGGGAAAGAATACCACAGTATTGATGCGCAGTGGGATTGAGCCGAGGTCGTCGATCTATGATCTTTCGGTCAATACGCTCTCGGGGGACACGCTCTCTTTTGCAGATCATCGGGGCAAGTTTTTGTTGTTGGTCAACACGGCCAGTGATTGTGGGTATACCGGACAATATGCAGAGCTGCAAACGTTGCAGGATCGTTTTTCCGATCGATTGCAGATCGTTGCTTTTCCGTCGAATGATTTCAAGGAGCAGGAGAAGGGGAGTGATGCGGAGATCGCCGGATTTTGTCAGCGCAATTATGGCGTTCGGTTTCCGGTAGCCAGTAAGGGAATCGTTTTGCGCATAAGTGGACAACAGCCGGTCTTTGATTGGCTCACCGATCCAAATAAAAATGGTTGGAACAGTTTGAATCCTCAATGGAACTTTGCTAAGTTTCTGCTCGATCGGGAAGGTAGATTGATCCGATATTTTGGTCCCTCTGTTTCTCCGCTCAGCGAAGATGTATTGATGGTCTTGGAGAATTGATCAGTTGATCGGACAATTCTGATGGTAGTCGATCAGCTTGATGGGTGCTTTCTCAAATGAATAACCCTCGTACACCTTCGCGATCTCGTCGAGTACTTCATTGATCTCTTCTTCCGTCTTTAGGGTAACGAGTTTGAGTCGGTAGTCTTTGATGTTTGGCAATCCTTTTAGATAATTGCTGTAATGGCGGCGCATTTCATTGATGCCCACGATCGGATTTTTCCATTCGATCGAGCGGCGCAGGTGTTTGCGGCAAACCGCGATTCGGTCTTCCAAGGATGGCGGTGCAAGGTGCTCGCCGGTTTGGAAGAAGTGTTTGATCTCGTTGAAGATCCAAGGATAGCCAATGGCGGCGCGGCCGATCATGATGCCATCGATTCCGTAGCGATTCTTGTATTCGAGTGCTTTTTCCGGCGAGTCGATGTCTCCATTTCCGAAGATGGGGATCTGGATGCGGGGGTTGTTTTTGACTTTTCCGATGAGGGTCCAATCCGCTTCTCCCTTGTACATCTGCGTGCGGGTTCGTCCGTGTATGGCGAGGGCTTTGATCCCCACATCTTGTAAGCGTTCGGCCACTTCCTCGATGTTCTTGGTTTGGTCGTCCCAGCCCAGGCGTGTTTTGACGGTGACGGGCAGGTTGGTGGAGCGTACGACGGAGTCGGTGAGCCGAACCATCAGATCGATGTCGCGCAGCACGCCGGCACCCGCGCCTTTGAGGGCTACTTTTTTTACCGGGCAACCGAAGTTGATGTCGAGCAGATCGGGACCGGTTACTTCTACGATTTTGGCGGCGAGTCCGAGTGATTCTTCATCCCCTCCGAAGATCTGTATGCCGATGGGTCTTTCTTCTTCGAAGATGTCGAGTTTCTTTCGGCTTTTGATGGCATCGCGGATGAGTCCCTCCGACGAAATGAACTCGGTGTACATCAGATCGGCGCCGCCGTCTTTACAAACGGCACGGAAGGGCGGGTCGCTGACGTCCTCCATGGGCGCCAGCAGCAAGGGGAAGTCAGGCAGCTGTAAGTTTCCGATCCGTACCATTCCGTATTGATTTGCCTATTTTTGATTGATCCGGTGCAAATCTACCACGGATTACCCATTTTCATGAAAGGATTACTGGCGCATCGCTCTCCACTCAATCAGCTCATCACCCTCATTGCCATCTCGCTGTTCTCGTTTTTTACCGTGGCCATGCTCGGAACCATTGTGCTGCAAGCGATCACGGGTATTTCAGTGGACGCACTGACCGATCTTTCACCGGAGAAACTTCGTCAACCCGGCATGTTAACATTTCTGCGGGGCATGCAACTCGTTCAGTTCATCGGTTTGTTTGTATTGCCCGCTTGGATCTGTTCTCGTTTGTTCAGTTATGAGCCCAATCGGTTTCTTGGCTTTCAATCCCCCAACCTGACAAATTTCTGGTTTTGGTCCATCTTGATCATGATCATCTTGCTTCCGTTCGTCCAATTCGTCGGCGAGTTGAATCAACGCATTGCCTTTCCGGGGGGCATGAAAGATTGGATGCAGGCTCAGGAAAAGTCGGCCGAACAAACGGTGAGGGCTTTGTTATCGGCCAATACACCTGCGGATCTCTTGCTGAATATTGTCTTTGTGGCCGTATTGGCGGGTGTAGGCGAGGAGTTGTTGTTTCGCGGCTTGATTCAGCGTCTGCTCACGCGTAAATACGGACGCTGGATGGGCATTGTGGTGGCGGCGGCTCTTTTCTCTGCGATGCACTTGCAGTTCTATGGTTTCTTTCCTCGCTTCATTCTGGGAATGGTGTTGGGCATCTTGTTTGCGTACAGCGGTAGTTTGTGGGTAGCGATCCTGGCACATTTCTTCTACGATGCCATGTTGATCACGGCTGCGTATATCAACCCAGACTTGATGAATTCCGAATCGATCATTCCCTTACTGCAAATGATCGTACCCGCTTTGATCAGTTTGCTGTTGAGTGTGTGGGTCATTCGTCAGATGATTCAGCGATCAGCCGAGTTTCCGCCCGAAGAACCGGGCTTTGTGCAGGAGGACCCCAATAATCCTTTTGTTTCCTGATATGGCGCTGCAACTGTCTGTATTAAAAACGCGTTCACTCACAGCTCTTTTGTTTGTGGGGGTAATGATGCTCGGCATTTTATATAGCAACACTTCTTATTCCGTGTTGTTCTTTCTTTTGATGATCATTGGGTGGATCGAGTTTGCAAAATTGATCGATCGGATCTATGAGCGTCAAACACATGTGTACATAACGATGGGCTGGATCCTGAATGGACTTTCCATTTGCCTATTGTTCTCGAAAAGTCGGTTTTTACTGGGCGATTTCTCCTTGAAAGACAACCTGCTGATGCCACTGCATATGGCCGGTGTCATTTTACTCATATTGGGAACATTCGTCAGCAAGGCGCTCTCCTTCCGACACTGGATCGCACTCGCAGCCGGTAACCTTTACCTCACTATACCCTTCACGATGGCGGAGGATCTATATGGATATGGTCCGCTGCCGGATGCAGTAGACGTATCTTTTTCAGCTGTTTGGTGGGTGGTTGTTGTCATCGGCACCATGTGGGTGAATGATACGATGGCGTATTTGATG
>JBDKIP010000092.1:0-3400 GCA_039797015.1 Bacteroidota bacterium | reverse complement strand
TGCCATAAGATGTTGTAAACGAAAAAATGGGTTAGCTGGCAAGGTCGCTATAGAGTTGTAAATAGTCTGTTAAATCGCCGTCCGCCTGATAGGGAAGCGTCTTCTTGCCTTTCACTTTTGTGAATTCCTCGACCAGTTTCTTGTCGATCTTCTCCGCTCCGAAGGTGATCGCATCGGCATATTGTGCCCCTCCCCGGAACATGGCCAGGTTGGTTCCCTCTTTGTATGTTTCCAGATCTTTTTCCTTTAAGGTGGCGTGGATCAGGGCTTTTTGAATGAAGGATTTACCCAACTTTTCTTTGAAGGTCAGGTCGCCAAGGGTGTACACCACTTTGCTGTGGGCAAATACAGGTTCTTTCTTATAAACCGTTTTCAGGTAGGCAGGGATCAATCCGGTCATCCAGCCACTGCAATGGATGATGTCGGGTGGCCATCCGAATTTTTTGACGGTTTCCAAGGCGCCTTTGCAAAAGAAGACGGTGCGCAAGTCGTTGTCGTCAAACCACTGCTCTTGTTCGTCGTGAAAGATGGATTTGCGTTTGAACAGTTCTTCATTGTCGAGAAAGTATACCTGCAATCGGGCACTGGGCAGTGATGCCACTTTGATCTGCAGCGGCAGGTCGTCGTTGTCGACCGTTACGTTGATTCCGGAGAGTCGCACCACTTCGTGCAGCCGATGACGTCGTTCGTTGATCACGCCAAAACGAGGCATGATGCAGCGCACTTCAAAATTGTTGTCATTGGCCTTGATGGCGAGTCGGTTGACGATCTCTGAAAATTCAGTCAGCTCCAGGTAAGGAGACATCTCATTGGCGATGAAGAGAATGCGCTTTTTTGCTGACATCGGTATACACTTTGGTTGGGATCGATGGAGCCAGAAGAGAACTCGCCGGGCCTAAACGATCCGTTAAGGGGGCAAAAGTACAAAAAATAAGGAAAATCAGGACGGAAGACATGCCGGAGGCCGGACATTCGGTAGCTTTATGCGTTGATTGTCATGTCGAACCGCCTATCCAAACTACGATCGAATTTGTTTTACGCTGCGTTGGCAGCTTTTTTCATTTGGATGTCGCTTCGGCACCTGAATGCCGATCAGTGGACGGAAATACAGGCTGCCATCCGAAACACCCGGTACATACTGATCTTGCCCGTAGTGGGCATTCTTTTGTTAAGCCACTGGGTCAGGGCCTTACGCTGGCGATTGCTGATCGAATCGTTGGGACATCAGGTCAGCAGATCGGATTCGTTCTATGCGGTGATGATCGGTTACTTGGTTAATCAAGGCGTTCCTCGCCTCGGCGAGATCATGAAATGCACCCTCTTGGGAAGAAAATCAGGCATCCCGGTGGAGAAACTGATCGGGACCATCTTGCTGGAACGACTTTTTGACGCGTGTTGTTTGGTCATTTTTTTCGGATTGACCTTGGTCATCCAACCGGATCTGTACGACAAATTGATGACCACCTTTTTCGAAACCAAGTCTAACACATTGGCCTCCGCCACTTCCGATGACAGTGGTTTTGCCATTTGGATTTTCGGGGGCGTGTTGGTCACGGGCGGTATTTTTCTCTGGTGGAAATTGAGACGTATGAACGTCTCGGCAGCAAAGGAACGGCTGGCTCGTTTTCAAAAACAATTTGTTCAGGGGCTTCGATCCATTCAGCACCTAAAGGCGCGTGGCTACTTTTTGTTTCTGACCCTTGTCATGTGGACTTGTTATTTAGGTGGCGGGTACATTGGACTGCTTGCATTTTCTGACACACAACATCTGGGCCTGCCGGTCGCGTTCAGTATCCTTTCGGCCGGTAGCGTTGGCATGATCGCCTCGCCGGGGGGAATCGGCGCCTATGCGTATCTGATCCAAAAAACCATGGAGCTGTACGGCATTCAAGAAGCCGCTTCCATCGCGTTTGGTTGGTTGTTGTGGCTGGTGCAGACAGGTGTTGTGGTGGTAGCAGGCTTGGCTAGTTTTGCCGGAATCGCTACAAAAAGAAAAGAGGCATGAAACGTCCCGAACTTTTTTTGCAAAAAATTCTAACCGCGGATCAAGCTCGTCTGCACACACAAAGCTGGCGTTTCAAGGGCGAGACCCTTGTATTCACCAATGGGGTATTCGATCTGCTCCATGAAGGACATCTCTATTCACTGACACAAGCGGCGACTGAGGGAACCCGGTTGTTGGTTGCCATCAACTCGGACGAATCCGTCCGCCGATTAAAAGGTCCCACTCGTCCCATTCAAAGCCAAACAACCCGTGCTCAGATCCTGGCGGCGCTGGTTTTTGTCGATGCCGTCGTGGTCTTTGATGAAGACACACCTGCTGCTTTGATTGAACTGATCGAGTCGGATGTTTTGGTGAAAGGCGGTGATTATACACCGGCCCAAATTGCCGGTGCGGAAAGTGTATTGAAACGTGGTGGACGGATCGTGATCAATCCGATCCTGGATGGATTTTCCACCACGGCTACGATACAGAAAATGCAAGGATCGTAAGAGGACCTTTACGCCTAATTTCGCGGCGTCAATCACTACCATGCGTCCACTCCATTTTTTGATTTGCCTTGCAGCACTGTTTCTCCCAAGCATTTCCAAGAGCCAAGACTCCACTGCCAAATTGCTTCAATCAAACGTCAGCAACGTTACCCGCACCCTTCCTGAAGTAACCTTGACGGCAAACGGCGTTCCGCAATCCGTGGCGCAAACCGGCCGAAACGTTTGGGTGATCCCGGGGAGTTTGCTCGGTCGTGCACCCGCCTATTCCATCGATGATCTGCTTCGTTTCATACCGGGACTGGAGATCCAGCAACGCGGTCCCCAAGGCACCCAAGGCGATCTGCTGATCCGAGGCGGAACCTTTCAACAAGTATTGGTGTTGGTGGATGGGATTCGACTGAACGATCCGTTAACCGGTCATTTCAATGGATACATTCCCGTCGATCCGTTGGAGATCGACCGGATCGAAGTGTTAAAAGGTCCGGCCGCAGCGATCTGGGGATCCGAAGCCGTGGGTGGCGTGATCCAGATCTTCACCAAAACCTTTGCCAAACTAGGCGATGAAACCAAGCCATCGATCCAACTGGGTGCGGCCATCGGTGAATACAAAATGATCAATGGACAAGCACGTTTGTCCGTTCAAAAAAACAAACATCGATTCTCTGTTTCAGCCAATTCCCGGAACAGCGATGGGGCACCCCAGCGCGGCACACGCGGGTATTTTAACCTTCATACGGTGCAAGCTGCCTGGCAACAGGAACTCCCGCGCCAATGGAATCTGCGTATGCGCAGCTCCGTGGATCGTCGGCGTTTTGGTGCACAGAATTTTTACACCGGATTCATCAGCGATACGGCCTCCGAATCGGTGAATACTTGGTGGAGCCACGTTCAGCTGACCAAAACAACG
>JBDKIP010000091.1:0-5574 GCA_039797015.1 Bacteroidota bacterium | reverse complement strand
ATCGTTCCACGTAAAGCGGTCCCAATGGTTCCCGTTTGTGTGCCGGGAAGCAAGTTGGTGCTTTCCGTTCCGCCGGCCACATAGATGTTGTTGTTGAGTGGGTTTAGTGAAAGTACATAGGCTGCATCGTTCCCGTTACCACCTAAATAACTTGCAAATTGTAACACCGAAAGATCGGCTGACCACTTCATGACTACTCCATCCTGCGTATCGCCTCCAAAACTTGTTTGAAAGGAACCGGCGGTAACCGGAAAATTATTGGATTGGGTGCAAGAGGCCACATAGGCATTACCGGCAGCATCCAAAATGATCTCACTTCTTCCGTCGTCACCATAATTGCGTTGCAGCGAAGTACTGCTGCCTCTGACCGTAGAAATATTGACGCCGTCGTCACCCGATCCCCCCACTCGTCTTGAACCGATTAGTGCAGATCCGGCGGCATTCAGTTTCGTAACCACGATGTCAAAACCGCTGCCGGCCAACGAACCGTTGTTGATGACCGGATAATTGGATGAATTGGTTCTTCCCGCAAGAAATAAATTGCCTTGACCATCCACCACCAAACTATGCGGCTGATCCTCTCCATTCCCTCCGATGTACGTAGCATAGACCCGGTTGGAGCCGCTGGGTGTGAGTTTCATGATGCACATCTCGAAGGGACTGCTGACGTAGGTTGTTTGATATGCACCCGTGGAGGTCGGAAAACTGCCTCCGGTGTCAAACACCACGCCGCCACCAAAGAAACTTCCGTCCGGACCGTACGTAGCCGTAAATCCCCAGTTGTCGTTCGAACTACCCGTGAACGAACAGAACACGATGGAGGGGTCGATCACCAGCACTTTTGTACGGTCATACGATTTTAGCTGAAACCGTACCCGATTCCCGTTGACCTGATAGGCGGAGCGAATCGATTGTCTGCCTGCCTCGCTGGACTGATACGTATAAGGTGCCCCCTCGCGAAATGTACCCAACGAGGTCTGAATGGAAAGTTCCTTATCCTTGACGGAGAGCGCATCCACGCCTTCGTAACGCAATTCAATTTGATCGGGATCGCCGCCCGGGTGAACGACCAAATCATATTTCATGACCCCTTGGTCGGTGTAGTAACGCAAATCGATCTTGGGATAGATGTCTTTGATCGTGATCGCTTGGAAACTTCTGCAACCATCGGCCCATTTTGATCGATCATCGCCAATGAAATAGTTAGAGACACCGGCCAATGTTTTTTCTGCTTCCACGAATGCCTTTGCATTGGATCCGACAAAATCAACATGCCAGGCATGGGACCGGATGGTGAATGGTTCGTTTTTGGGGATGGATCGACCCTGCGCATCGATGCCGTGCTTACGCGCAGCCAGTTGATTCAGGTCGTTTGGGTCGTGCCGAAGCAGCGTAATGCCCCCTTTTCTCAGATAAACATATCCATTGCTCACCTCACCCCGAAACAGCACTTTTTCATCCCACTGACCCTTGTTCTCGATAAAGGGAATGGCCGGTTGTGCCCCCGCCTGCAGTAGCAGGAATAACAGTAATGAAGTAAATGGGATTGATAGACGCATTCGATTTAAATTAAACGAAAAATGCGAGATAAAGTTGGTAAGATTCTGTTAAGTCCGGCTTGATTGGTGTCAGCTTAGGCGATTTGGCTCCAACGGATCGGCCCGACCCGCTGCTGAAGAAACTGCCGGAGCCCCCGATGGGCTGGGTCCGTCAGCTCCGGATCCTTTTCCGCGATCACCTCTGCAGCCGATTGAGCTTTCAACAGAATTCCCCTGTCTTGGATCAGGTTGGCCAGTTTCAAATTCAGGGCGCCGCTCTGACGGGTTCCTTCAATATCGCCCGGCCCCCGCAACGCGAGGTCTTTCTCGGCGATCTCAAAACCATTGTTGGTGGCCGTCATGATCGATAATCGCTCCCGGGCATCGGCACTCAATTTGGAGCCAGTCATCAAAATGCAGTAACTCTGTTCGCCTCCTCTACCCACACGCCCGCGCAATTGGTGCAATTGCGACAAACCGAATTTCTCCGAACTCTCGATCACCATAACGGTTGCGTTCGGTACGTTCACGCCCACTTCGATCACCGTCGTGGAAACCATGATCTGCGTATCCCCCTCCACAAAACGCTTCATGTTGGTTTCTTTGATGTCAGACGCTTGCTTGCCATGCACCATGCTGATCCAGTAGCGAGGTTCGGGGTACCACGACTTGACCTGCTCATATCCTTTCATCAAATTCTCATAATCCAACTTTGCACTTTCCTCGATGAGCGGAAAAATGATATAGGCCTGCCGACCTTTGTCCAACTCGCTACGCACAAATTCCATCACCTGGATCCGTTTGTTCTCAAAGCGATGGACTGTTTTGATCGGCTGACGTCCGGGCGGCATTTCATCGATCACGGAATAATCCAAATCTCCATAGGCGGTCATGGCCAGTGTACGAGGAATGGGCGTAGCGGTCATGACCAGCACATGCGGAGGCTGAATCCCTTTTTTTTGCAATTGCGCCCGCTGGGCCACCCCAAAACGATGCTGTTCGTCGATGATGGCCAGTCCCAGCTGCTTGAATTGAACGACCTCCTCGATCAGCGCATGCGTGCCGATCAATATGTTCATTTCCCCCGACAGCAAGGCAGCAAGGATCTTCTTTCGTTCTGCTGTTTTTGTAGAACCGGTCAGCAATCCGACGTTCACGCCAACTTTTTCCAACAATGGACGAATGGTTTCAAAATGTTGTCTGGATAAAATCTCAGTAGGAGCCATCAAACAGGCCTGGTGACCGTTATCGATCGCCAACAACATGATCAGTACCGCCACCATGGTTTTGCCACTTCCCACATCCCCCTGCAGCAAGCGATTCATTTGCCGGCCACTTCCCATGTCTGTGCGGATCTCTTTGATCACGCGCTTTTGTGCTCCGGTCAACTGAAAGGGAAGGTGCTCTGCATAAAACGAATTGAAGCAATCCCCCACCCGATCAAAAACGATTCCTTTGGAGTAACGATGTCGCTGTGATCGGAGCAATTGCATGCGCAGCTGGGCCAGGAACAATTCCTCAAATTTGATCCGCTGAACCGCTGCCTCGAATTGCAACGGATCCGCCGGAAAATGGATCTGTTGAATGGCCGCCCATCTGGAAATCAATCCCTGCGCGTTGATCAATTCTTCGGGCAAGTTCTCTGGAAGATCGGCCGGACGGATCTGTGCAAATAACTGCCGGGTTAATTTACCGATGGCCTTTCCGCCCAACCCCTTTGCTTTGAGCTTTTCCGTGGTGGAATAGATCGGCTCAAGAAAATTTCGGATCACGGGTTGTTCCGGATCGATCCATTCCAATTCAGGATGCACCATCTGTGGACGGCCATTGAAAAAACTGACTCGGCCGTAGACCAAACAAGGTCTTCCCGTTTGCAGCATTTTTTGTACCCAGCTATGTCCTTGAAACCAAGTCAATTCCAATTGCCCGGAAGAATCTCTCAGTTGCGCGATCAGTCGTCGGCCTGATTTTTGTCCAACCAGCTCAAATGAAACGATCTGTCCGGAGACCTGTGCGAATTCAGTTGTTGGGTCGAGCGCATGAATGGAATGCAGCTTTGTACGGTCGATGTGCCGAAACGGATAATGCTGCAACAGATCCTGAAACGTAAATAGATTCAATTCCTTTTTCAGTATGTCGGCCCGTAGGGGCCCAACCCCTTTGAGGAATTCAATCGAAGAGGACAATATGGAACGATCGGCAGAGATGAGAATCCGTTTACGCAAATGTAACATGCCCGCCCGCTAACTCATGCGGGAACGTTCCGACTTTTCCCAGGTGACGGGCTGATTTCCCATGACATGCCTGATCCATCCACGCAGCTGACAACCATGCATGAACAGAAAGTAAAAAGGAGCGGTCAGCCATCCGATCCGAATGCGGAGACCTAGCAGCATCCATCCCACAAGCGCAACTGTGAAAAACAAAGCCTCCAAGAAAAGGAGCTGGCTTGAAAACGCCGAGGGGGAATCAATGAGCAACAAACCGACGCTGGACAATAAAATGATCAATAAAAAAACAGGCGCAAGTACCCATCGGAACCACTTGCGAAAAATGAATTGCCATCCAAAAACGCGCGACACCCCAAAGAAATGTGATAAAGCATGTCTTGATAAAAATTGATACGACCCCGCTGCCATCCGTATTTTCCGCTTGGCTTCCTCTTTCAGATTTTTTGAGGGGGCCTCCGTGGCAATGGCCGCTGGTGCGTAAGCAATCCGATGACCTTTTCGAATGACCTGCCAGGACATTTCCAAATCATCCAATACTGCGTCATTCGGCAAGTCCTCAAACAGCAGGGTGCGCATGGCAAACAATTCGCCCGCCCCACTGATCACACTGTACAGGGATGCATCCATCCGCTTCAAGACAGATTCATATTTCCAGTATACCTCCTCCCCGGCGGCTGTGGACCGAACCAAACGCACTTGCTTCTCACCGGCAACGGCCCCCACGCGTGGATCTTGGAATGGAGCAAGGAGATGAACCAGACTCGATGGGTGCAGACAGGTGTTTGCATCGCTGAAAACTACAAGGGGTGTTCGGACGGACTTCATGGCCTGGTTGATGCTGGCCGACTTACCCCTCCTCGCTGTCTCTTGTATCCAGGTGAAATTCGGTGGCAAATTCTTCGGAGATGCCTGATCAGTGATGACGATCACCTGAAGATCGATTCCCATTTGATCCAAGGCCTGGGTTTCATCGATTTTGACCTCAAGATCCTTTTCAGCCCACGCGGGAATGATCAATGTGACAGAAGCAGTAAGCCCGGAAGGAATGAGGCTTGCTCTTTTTGGCAGGAACAAGACCAATAGCAACGGATAGAGTATATACCCAATGGTCAGCCCCCCCACACTGCCAACGATCAATACCAGCCAAAAAGTTTCCGCTATCTGCATAACCCGAAGAATGGCGTGCAAGATCAATATGCACACAAGAACGAATTTAGTTCTTTAGAAGATGGGGAGGGCCAAATGGGCAATTCCCCATCTCTCATCGCTTGGCGATCTTGTTTCCACTTGCTCGTTGACGGGAACATTTAAAGCGATTGACGGAAGAGTCACGCAGTTGACCATGCTTGGTCACGCGGCTATTCATTCGCTTTCGCCACATCCGAAAGCTGGAAGGCAAGGAATGTGCCCGCATGAAATCGATCACATCTTTTTCGGGCAAGCCAAACTGCATTTCGATGGCCTCGAAGGGCGTTCTGTCCTCCCAGGCCATCTCTATGATCCTGTCCTTTTCCTGCTCGGAAAATGTTCTATTCTTTGCCATCTAGTATTTCGGGAAGTTTATCCGGTTTCGCATAAGACAAACGGGCCAACCGTTGAGTGGCATGATACCGATCCAATCCGGAGATCGCGATCGTACCCGCCTCTTCGATCTCAATGGCTCCGTCGGGACCGAGGCAACCCTGTGGAATGACTACCTGAACAACCTGCCCGATCACCAATATGGTACCATTGATCTGAAGCGGATGATGCTCCACGTATTCCAGACTGTATTTGATCCGACTCTCTTTTACGAATGGTGCCTT
>JBDKIP010000090.1:0-2932 GCA_039797015.1 Bacteroidota bacterium | reverse complement strand
TACGGTGATCCCGTAGGTCTCGTTCAGATACTCTTCCATTTCGGGCAAGTCGTACTGAATGGCGGATCGGCCTTGTTTTCGGTTGACGTATTCGGGGATATAGGCCATGGGACCCGGGCGATACAAGGCGTTCATGGCGATGAGGTCTTCGAACTGGTCGGGCTTTAGTTCACGGAGGTGTTTCTGCATGCCCGGACTTTCGAACTGAAACGTGGCAATCGTAGAGCCCTGTTGATACAGCTGATACGTTTTTGCATCGTCGAGCGGTATCTTCTCGATGTCAATGTCGAGGCCGTGATTTTTTTTGATCAACCGCAAGGCATCTTTGATGATGGTAAGGGTTTTCAAACCCAAAAAGTCCATCTTGATGATGCCGGCACTTTCGATGTCGTTTCCTTCGATCTGTGTCACCCACAAGGGAGAGTCTTTCGCAATTGCTACCGGAATCAATTCGGTCAAGTCTTGCGGGGCAATGATGATGCCGGCCGCATGTATGCCGGTGTTTCGAACAGATCCCTCTAATCTCTCCGCTTCGTGCAACACTTTTCCGGCAATGGTGGCGGTGTCGTTGTAGATCTCTCTTAATTTCTTTACCGTTTCCAATTCATCGTTGGCCAGCCCTTCTTTCTCTTCTAAAGAGTTTCCATCATTTTTGGATTTAAGTGGGGCATGCAACAATCGTTTCAACACGATGCCGGGTCGTTCCGGAACCAATTTGGCGAGTGCATTTGATTCGGCTAAGGGAAGGTCCATGACACGTGCCACATCCTTGATGCTCATTTTGGCGGCCATGGTGCCGTAGGTGATGATCTGTGCGACCTGGTTCTTTCCGTATTTCTCCACCACGTAATCGATCACTTTTTGTCTTCCTTCGTCGTCAAAATCCGTGTCAATGTCCGGCATGGATTTTCGATCGGGATTCAGGAAACGCTCGAACAGCAAATTGTATTTGATCGGGTCGATGTTGGTGATGCCGATGCAATAGGCTACGACGGAGCCGGCTGCTGAACCGCGTCCCGGACCGATGAATACTCCTTTGTCGCGCCCAGCCCGAATGAAGTCGCTCACGATCAAAAAGTAACCGGCAAATCCCATCATCTTGATGGTGAAGAGCTCAAAGTCGATCCGCTCCTGGATGGCGTCGGTGATCTCGGTATAGCGTTTGGCCGCACCCTCATAGGTCAGGTGCTTGAGAAACTCCCATTGGTTTTGCGATTCCGGGGAGACGGTGTATTTGCCCACCGTTTCCTCTTTGGTATGTATCTGGAATCGTTTTTCCACCGGGAAGTTGGGCAGTAGAATGTCCCGAGTGAGGTTCAGCATTTCTATTTTATCGACCACCTCGTTGGTGTTGTCGATCGCTTCCGGCAGGTCGTGGAAGGTTTTCATCATCTCTGCCGTTTTCTTGAAATAGAATTGATCGTTGGGGAACGCAAATCGCTTATCCTTCATGTTCACATCGTCATCGGCAAAATCACGAAGCGCGGGTGTGGATTGTTTCTCTCCCGTGTTGATGCAAAGCAGGATGTCGTGTGCATTGAAGTCATCCTGCTCCACATAATGCGAATCGTTGCTGGCAATGATCTTGACGTTGTATTTGCGGGCCAGTCGGATGAGTTCCTGGTTCACTTTGTCCTGCTCTGCCATCCCATGTCGTTGCAGCTCTACGTAAAAATCTTCTTGAAAAATATTCAACCACCATTTGAATTCATTTTCCCCATCCTCAGGGCCTTTGGTCAGAATGGCCTGTGGTATGGCCGCACCCAAACAACAGGTCGTGGCGATCAGTCCTTGGTGATGTTTCTTGATCAGCTCCTTGTCAATGCGAGGATATTTCCCGTACATCCCTTCGATGAATCCCAGCGAAGTGAGTTTGATCAGATTTTTATATCCTTGTTCATTTTTGGCCAGCAGGATCTGGTGGAAGCGTTTGTCTTTTTGATCTTTCGTATATGATTTCTGCAGCCGCGTTTCCGAAACGTAGAATTCACATCCCACGATCGGTTTCACTTTTGGCTTCCCGTGTTCATCCTTGTGCTTGTGCGCTTCGGCAACAAATTCAAATACCCCGAACATATTTCCATGATCGCTGATCGCCAAGGCGGGCATTCCGTCCTCCATGGCTTTTTTATAGAGATTCGGTATGGGTGCCGCCCCGTCGAGCAGAGAGTACTGTGTGTGAACGTGCAGGTGTGAGAATT
This sequence comes from Bacteroidota bacterium, assembly GCA_039797015.1. Classification (GTDB taxonomy): domain Bacteria; phylum Bacteroidota; class Bacteroidia; order Chitinophagales; family Chitinophagaceae; genus JJ008. The sequence continues at coordinate 731 of JBDKIP010000090.1, read as the reverse complement.
TCATAGATCCGGCCGGTGTATGCGTTGCGTAAGGCGCGTTGTTTGCGCAGGGGGACTAAAGTAATTCAAATCTCATTCGGTGGTTCGTTTGTGGATATTTCGCGGCGCACTCCATTGCGCAACGTTGGGTTACTCGCTGGTTTTCAATCCATAAGAACCATTAACATATTCTTTTTTGGAGGAGTTCTTGTCCTCCTGGGGAATTGATTATTTTCGCCAACCTCTCCCGTACCTATTTACTCCATGCGTTATTTAATTTTCACCATATCGGTTTTTTCTTTCACCTCCTGTACACTCATTCGGCAATCGACCGAGGGCAAAGCGGGAAGTACCTTTTCCATGGCCGAGGCGATCGATCAAAACCGTCAGACCCGCAAGTTCATTGACGACATTGCGGTCACTCCCGAAAAAACCCGTGTTACGTTTGTAGCACAGGTACAACAACCGCTGAGCCCTTCGAAAGGTCCATCGGCCAATGCTTCCTCCGCTGACAACAGTTCGATTGTAAAAGAAGAGTTGAACGCCAACAAGCTGGATCCCTCCAAGTTGACTGGATTGCAAATCAAATATGCCGAGTTGATCGGCACGGAAGCCACCTCGTTGCCCAGCTTGTCGTTGCTGCTGGCATTGGAAGAATGGTATGGAACGCCCTATTTGTGGGGTGGAACCACCAAAAGAGGCATCGACTGCTCCGCCTTTACAAAGGCCATGTATCAATCGGTATATGGCGT
>JBDKIP010000089.1:0-3988 GCA_039797015.1 Bacteroidota bacterium | reverse complement strand
CCCGCCTTCGCAGGTCAATGATTCAAAGATTGGGTAAATGGAAATCGACTGACGCTCGACCCGAAGCAGGGTTTGATAGGCATTGACCAGCGCAGCGCCCTCCGCTGCAGGCATCCCTTCTTTCAGGCGCCATTTTGTTCTGTATTGACGGATCAGATACTCCAACCCGAAGAGCTGGTTCATTTTCTCTCGGTGTTCGAGGGTTGGATCGGTCTCGATTTTGTACTGCAGCCAGTCGACCTGACGCGTAAAGGCAAGCGTCAGGATGCTTCGAGATACTGAATCCTTTAGTGGATCGAATTGACCATCATTCTGCCCATCGGAGGCCATCAACAACGATTGCTCCTGATCCACCAGCTGGTGGTTCCGTTCGCGGCGGAATTCAGGCTGAAAAGAGGAGGGAATGGAGAGGCTATCCGATGGAGGGAGATTTTTCCCCTGTGCCTGGACGCACAAGAGGGGGAAAATCAGAAAAAGCGGTAGCAGGCTGCGGATCACGGCGTAAAGGTAATTCGCATTCATATTAATTAATCATTAACTCGCCTTGCTTGCCGCAGAATCGAAGTAGGTTTGTGAAAAGTTTGGCATGCCCTCCACGCCGCGGAAAATATTGATCGCTGACGACGACCCGGACATCCTCGAGATCCTTCGCTACAATTTGGCGCAGGAAGGACACGAGGTGATCACGGCCAAGGATGGCGATGAGGCATTGGAGAAAGCGCGCAAAAACGCACCCGATCTGATCGTATTGGATGTGATGATGCCCCGAAAGACAGGCGTGGAAGTGTGTCAGCTGTTGCGGGCACAAACGGCCTTTCAAAAAACGCTGATCATTTTTCTGACAGCGGTCAGCGACGATCTGGCGCAGATCAAGGGACTGGAAACGGGTGCAGACGATTACCTGACCAAACCACTCAGCCCAAAAGTTTTTCTCACCCGCATACAGGCGCTGTTTCGCCGACTGCCCAAGACATCAGACGACCGATCGCTGCGTTACGGAAACCTGACGATCGATCCCGAAAAATTTGTGGTGGAGATCGATGATCAGGAGATCAGCCTCGCCAAAAAAGAATTCGAATTGCTCCATTTGTTGGCCCAGCGGCCTGGGCGGGTTTTCCTTCGCCAAGAGATCATGAACCAGGTTTGGGGCAATGAAGTGATCGTGGGTGACCGAACCATCGACGTACACATCCGGAAGATCCGGCAAAAAATGGGCGTGGACTGCATCACCACCGTAAAGGGGGTCGGATATAAGTTTGAGTGGGACTGACCCTTCCCTCCCTAGATTTGCATCATGTCCCTATTTCGGCACAGCTCACCCAGGCAAATCGCGCTGCTTACCGCTTTTTTATTGGCCATTCCGGAAACCTTGATCCTCTGGCTGGTAGAGAAACGCATCGACCTTGCCATCGCCTGTTTTTTTTCCGTTTTTCTGCTCAGCTATTTGCTGATCTCTTTCATGCTGGAGCGGTTTGTATACCGACAGATCAAGTTGATCTATAAATTCATTTACAAGACCAAGGCCACCAAACGCGAGGAGACCTATTACAAATATTTGATTCCCCGCAAATCAATTGATGAAGTAGGTGTGGATGTGGAGCAATGGGCAGCAGCGAATGAATTGGAACTGGAATTGCTTCGGCATAACGAACAATTTCGCCGGGAATTTTTGCAGAATCTGTCGCATGAATTCAAGACCCCGGTATTTGCGATTCAGGGATATGTGGACACCTTGCTGGATGGGGCCATGCAAGATCCGGAGACGGCCAAACGATTTTTACAACGCACGGCCAAGAATGTAGAACGGCTTACGCATTTGTTGAATGACCTGGACCAGATCGCAAAATTGGAGCGAGGCGAGATCGTATTGACCAAAGAAGCGTTCGTCATTCAAGATATGATACTGGATGTGTTCGAAACCAAACAATCCAAGGCAGAGGCGAAGCAGATCGGATGCCGCCTTAAGAAAGAGTCTGAATCCCCCGTCATCGTTTTCGCGGATCGGGAAAAGATCCGACAAGTATTGAACAACCTTGTTTCCAATGCCATCAAATATGGAAAGGTGGGTGGTGAGGTCGTGGCCAGTGTATATCAAACCGACGGAAAAAGGATCCTGATCGAGATCACGGATGATGGCGTGGGCATTCCCGAGGCAGAATTGCCGCGTGTATTTGAACGGTTTTATCGGACAGAAGCCGGCCGGAGCATGGACCTGACTGGAAGCGGACTAGGCCTTGCCATCTGCAAGCACATCTTAGAGGCGCACGGACAAACGATTCATGTGCGCAGCACGGAACAGGTGGGAACGACTGTTGGCTTTACGCTCAGCAGCGTATGATGAATAAAAAAGCAGGCCGTAGCCTGCTTCAATTGCTTGAGTGTGAATTAGCGTTAGAATTTCGTCCACCCCTTCCACCAGGTTGAGTTCGGGCCGGCCGGGGCAATGGCCCCGCGGAACGTAACGGTCTTGTCAAAGAAGGTATCTCCATTGAATTTAGGATCCGTAAAGCCACCACCCGTCAGCACCTTGGCATTTCCATTTGATCCGCCGAATGGCGTCGGATCGGGTGCCGCATAATTGAATGGCTGGATCAATTTTACATCTCCAGCGTTTGTCAAAATGTCATTGTTGTAGAATGAATTGGTAAACCATGCGGTAAAGGCCGCATCGTTGACAACGGTGGCTCCGGCCGTACCGGCAAAACGAGTAGCCACGGTGTTACCAGCTAAAGTAACATTACGCAAGCGCAGTGAACTGTCCTCCACATTCAAGGCCACAGAAGAACCCGTAGTTCCATCCAGCTCCAAACCGATCGGCCAACCCATGATGATCGAATTGAAGAGCGACATGGCAGTATTGCGGCGGATGTGTGCACCTCCACGGAAAAGGGTATTACCGATGTTGGTGAGCGTAGCACGTGGACCAATGGCCGTGATGTTGCTGAAGATGGGAGAAGTCTTTGGAGTTGCTGCCGTACCACCCGAGTTGTTATCACTCTCAAACGCCTCTGAGCGAGAGATATCGGCCAAGAGTGAATCGCGGATCACGAGACCAAATTGAATTTTACCGGAAAATCCATTGTCGGTGTCAAAATCATCATCCAGTGTTTTGTACGCAATGAGATACTTGCAATTCACCGTACCACCAAACCACTCGAAGGCATCGTCTTTTGCATAGGATACCTGCACGTTCTCGATGGTGGTGCCGCTACCCACAGCAGCCATGGTTAAACTATTGATCTCCTTATCCGGCTGGAAGGCATATCCTGCATATTCAATGCGAACAAATTTGAGTGTTCCGGAATTGTCGGCCGGATCTGTACCGCCAGCGATGCCATCACCATTGGCATTGTCGATACCCCCTTCGACTTGGAAAGTATTGGCCGCTCCATTAAAACTAGTATTGACCGGTGCTTTACCGCAGATCACAATACCACCCCAGTCACCCGATTGAGGGTTCGGTGAGGCAGAGGTAAATACAATGGGTTCGGTAGCAGTACCATTTGCCTGGATCTTGGCACCACGCGTAATGATCAAGGAAGCCACGTCGGCACCACTGTAAGAACCTTTGATCACGGTTCCGGGCTCGATGGTCATGGTGGCATTGTTCACCATGTACACCAATCCTTTCAGGATATAGGTATTCTGTTTTTTGAGCAGGGTATCCTTGCTGATGCGTCCTTGCAGGGTGATGGTTTCACCTTGAGAGGAGCCGCCGCCATTGACGACAACCACTTGGATCTCTCCATCCGACTCGATCTTGCGACAACCGGTCCAAGCCAGCGTGGCCAGTGCAGAAAACAGGAAAAGGGATTTTTTCATAACGGGGTGTTTAACAATAAAAGGTTGATTAAAGCGTGTAGTTAAAGGTTAAGCTGAATGTTGTACCGGTCTGACGCGTGAATCGATACGCATCCTGTCCTTTCTGGAAACTATACTTGGATCCTACGTTTTGGTAGAAATATTGAACGGTATTGAATACATCCGA
>JBDKIP010000088.1:0-16266 GCA_039797015.1 Bacteroidota bacterium | reverse complement strand
ATCACTCCATCGAGCCAACGACACCACTGCATGTCCCAGTCTTCATACCGACTGGAAAGAGGATCACCTGGTCCGCCCGTGGAAATGTATACATCATATTCGCCTCCGGGTAAGTTGGTCTTTTGTCTGACATCAAAGGTGTCTATGCTCAATTCGATCTGTTCTCTTTCCGACCAATCTCGCAGGATCTGGTACAAGCATCTCATCCCTTGGTTGGGGGCGCCGTTGTAAAGGTCTAAGATGGCTATGCGAAGAAGCGGATGATCGGTTTCGTTCATGAGGCAAACTTAATCGAATTCAGAGCCGCTGAATGTGATCTAGGCCGGTCGATTCTCCACAGCTGTGGATTTATTTTTTTCGGTAAACCGGTTGGCCATTCAAATAGGTGGAGATCACCTTTGTTTGAAGAATATTTACATCGGGTATGGTCATCAAGTCTTGATCCAGTACGATGAAATCGGCCCATTTCCCTTTCTCGAGGCTTCCTTTTTCTTTTTCTTCAAAGCTTCCTTTGGCGGCCCAACTGGTCATGCCCCGCAGGGTCTGCTCCCGGGTCAGCGCAAATTCGGGCAGAAACCCTTTCTCGGGCCAGCCGCTTGCATCTTTCCGCACAACCGCACTATAAAATGTTTTGAGGGGGGAGATGTCCTCTACCGGGAAATCGGTACCCAGCGGCATCCACCCATTTTGTTCGAGCAGCGGTTGGTAGGCATAGGCATGAAGTATCCGTTCTGGTCCCAGTCGTTTCTCTGCCCAATACATGTCGGAGGTTGCATGGGTCGGTTGCACGGAGGGGATGACCCGCAGTTGTTTAAAAAGGACCAGGTCGTAGGGATTGACTACTTGTGCATGTTCGATGCGCCAGCGCAGATCGTTTCGTTTGGGCAAATAGCGGGCGTAGGTATTCAAGATCACCCGGTTGCCACTGTCTCCGATGGCATGTGTGCACAATTGCCATTGATTTTCGAGCGACCAGCGGGCAACAGAGTCAAAATGTTCGGCTCGGCTGAGGAGGAATCCGGTGTGACCGGGTTTGTCAAAGTAAGCATGAAGCAAACAGGCACCGCGGGAACCCAGTGCACCATCTCCATATACTTTAAAGCTGGCTACACGCAGGCGATCTGTTTTTAGTTTCCCGTTTTTTTCGGCGTACCGATAATTTTCCGGATCGTCGCTGAGCATGACGTTCAGGCGCAGTTGAAGTTTTTGCTCTTTTTGAAGGTTGTTTAATTTTTCTACGGATGTATGATGAAGGCCACAGTCGGTGATGGAGGTGAGTCCGACAGACAGACAATTTGCCTGTGCTTGCATCAGGGCGGGTTCATATTCTTGCGCGGTGGGAGGGGGGATCAATTTTGCGATGCGATCAACTGCGTTATCGATCAACAATCCGGTCAGTGTTTTACCGTTGCTTATAAATTCTCCTCCCGTGAGGGTGTCGCCGGCTTTTGCCCCTGCGATCCGTAGCGCAGTTTCATTGGCCAAAGCGGCATGGCCGTCGATGCGGATCAATAGGACAGGCCGGTTGGGAAAACGTTTATTCAATTCACGATTGTCTGGAAATTCCTTTTTTGGCCAGTCGTTTTGATCCCAGCCTCTACCCAGAACCCAACCCTCTGGGCGGTCGGCGAAATGATCCTGTACTTTATTCAGCACCTGCTCCCAGCTGGTTGTTCCTACCAGATTGGCCTCTCGAAGTCCGAGCGCATATTGTACAAAATGGGCATGCGCATCGTTGAATCCGGGTACGATTGTTGCGCCTTGAAGATCTTCCAGAGAATCCGATTCGAAATTTGATCGGATTTGTTCGCTCGTACCCGTTGCAAGGATTTTACCATCCCCAATGGCCATGGCTTCAACAACTGTAAAGAGAGAATCGACCGTATAGATGCGTGCATTCAGGATCAGTCGATCCGCTTTTTTCTTTTGGGAGCAGGCAAGCATGCTGATCACTCCGCAAAGAAGGAATAAATATTTGGTCAGGTGGGCCGTGTGATATTTGCTCATAGTCCTTCGAGGAATTGTTGATGTATGTAACCGGCCACCGATTTTAGATCTTTTTGCTGTTCGTATACATGCAGTTGGCGATCTGCCCCGGTTCCTTTTTCCAAAATCTCATGTACACCATTTATGTGATGGCGGCTGCCAAGGTGATCAAGCACCGGATCGAGGAAATCCAACAATTCAAGAAGCAAGGCACGTGTATTTACCTCTTCTTCTTTTCCAAAGTCGATGAGGTTTCCATCCACTCCGTATCGGCTGGCGCGCCATTTGTTTTCGTTCAGCAGTGCGCGGGAATATTGAATGAAGTTGAGATTCTTGGAGCGAAGCATGTAGATACGTGCGCAGATGGCTTGAAACAGCGCGGCGATGGTGATGGTTTCTTTTACGGTCAGGGGAATGTCACAGATCCTGAACTCTACGGTGTTGAAAAATGGGTGTACGCGAAGATCCCACCAGATCTTCTTTGCATTGTCGATGCAGTTTGTTTTGATGAGCAGCTTTACATAATTGTCATATGCTTCGATGCTTTCAAAGGCGTCGGGTATGCCGGTGCGGGGGAACTTGTCGAATACCTTTGTACGAAAGGATTTGTATCCGGTCATTCGTCCCTCCCAAAATGGGGAGTTTGTGCTGAGTGCAAAAATGTGGGGGAGGAAATATCGGGTGCTGTTCGCGATGTGATTGGCCATTTCCCGGCTCTCCATTCCTACGTGCACGTGGAGACCAAAAATAAGGTTGCTGCGGGCTGCCTCTTGCAGTTCATTGACGATCTCGCTGTAGCGAATGTGCTCGGTAATGAGTTGGCTTTCCCAATGACTGAAGGGATGTGTACCGGCAGCGCCCATGGCATAGCCGAGGTCTGCCGCGATGCCATGTATGCTTTTACGCAGATTGGCCACGTCTCGGAAGGCTTCATCTGCATCGGCGCAAATATCCGTACCCACTTCCACCACGGCCTGATGCATTTCCGCCTTCACTTTTTCTTTCAGCAATTTGTGTCCTTCCTGGACGATCTGTTGCTGATGACTTTTCAGTTCCAGTGAGGAAGGATCAAGCACCATGTACTCTTCTTCCACGCCAATGGTGAATGTTCGGTAATTCAGGTGCATAGGATACGCATATTTTATTTAGAGGAGAGGTCGTTGGTGGCTGCTTCGTTTGACATATTCGCCCCAGGTCAAATTATCGGCATTGGGGACGATGGACTGTGCCTTCTCAATGGCGAATTGCGCAGCGGTTTCCACCACCCATTCGAAATTTTCTTCACCTACACTCGCGATGTCGGCATCGGGGGCGGGGTTACAGAAGTCGATCGCATAGGGAACTCCATCGCGTACCGCCAGTTCCACTGTGTTGAAATCGTACCCAAGATATTGATTGATGGTGAGCACGATGTCGGTCATTTGTTTTAGCCGTTCTGCAGAGGGAGAGAAGTCGGCTGAATACCGCAAGTGATGTGGATTTCGGGGTTCATAGGGCATGATGCGCACATGTTTGCCTCCGATGCAGTAACAGCGATAATATTCGGTGAAAACGATTTCTTCTTGAAGCAACATGACCAGCTGACCGGTTTCGGCATGCTTGTTGAAGAATTCTTCCTGGCTTCTGAGTTTGTATACATGCTTCCATCCTCCACCGGCAAATGGTTTCATGTATGCAGGGAATCCGACGTAATCAAGGATGCTTTTCCAGTCCAATGGGTATGCCAAATTGGAAAAGGAATCCGGGGAAGTATCATCGGGCAATTCCTTGGAGGGGATGATCGCGGTCTTGGGAACCGGAACGTCCAACTTCGTCATCAGGCAATTGTTGAAATATTTGTCATCCGCACTCCACCAAAACGGATTGTTGATCACAGCGGTTCCGGTTACGGCCGCATTTTTCAGCCAGGTTCGATAAAAGGGAACATCTTGTGAAATGCGATCGATGATCACCGAATACCCACAGGGTTCACCCTGCATGGCTTTGTCCAGTTTCACGGCCTCCGCTTGAATGCCATCGATCTTTTTACTGTTTACACGCGATACAAATGCTTCTGGGAAGCTTCTTTCTTTTCCGTGGAGAATTCCGATTTTTTTCATGGTATCCAAATGTATTTTTTCGATCTCATTTGGCAAAAGAAATCCGCTCACAAGGTGCCTGATTGTTTATTTTTACCGGATGGATTTTCGCGACAACGTACAGGAGGTTCTACCCGTTTCCTGTACCCTGCATTCCTCCTTTTTGGAACGATCGGTTCGGTACGATGTCTACTTGCCGGAAAAGGGCTTATCCGATCGTTGTCCCATTTTATTGGTCAACGATGGCCAGGACCTGGTCACCATGTCTTTCGAAACCATTCTTCAATCCCTTTGGGGAGAACAACTGATCGGCCAGGTGCTCGTGGTGGCCATCCATGCGGGTACACAACGGCGTATGGAGTATGGCACGGTCGGCGAGCCCGATTATCTGGGTAGGGGCGCAAAAGCCGCCTTGTACCGAAATTTCATCCTTGAGGAGTTATTACCTGTTGTACATGCTCAATATCCAGCAACCATCGGAGCGGAGATTGGGGTAGCCGGATTTTCATTGGGTGGGTTGAGCGCGATGGACCTTGTGTGGCGGCACCCGGACATATTCCACACGGCGGGTATTTTTTCAGGTTCCTTTTGGTGGCGATGTCTGTCACAAGAACACCCTTTTTACTCCGATGGCAAGCACCGGATCATGCACAACCGAGTGCGTAACGGGGTTCTTGGTCGCTCGCCGCGTTTCTTTTTTCAGTGTGGGGCGTTGGACGAGCCCAACGACCGAAACAGAAACGGAATCATAGATTCGATCGATGACACGCTCGACCTGATCGAGGAACTAGTTAAAAAAGGAGTCCCTCGTGCTACCCATATCTATTATTTGGAGTTGGCCGATGGGAAACACGATGTTGCCAGTTGGGCAAGGGCTTTCCCATTTTTCTTGAGATGGAATTATGGCCAATAAAAAACCCCGATCAAACGATCGGGGTTTTTTGTATTCGTACGTTGCGCTTAGTTGAAGAGGTAGCGCAAACCAAACTGCATGGAATAAGTAGAGAAGATGCTCACGTTGTCGCGGAAAGTACGGGTGATCATCTCGTTCTGAGCGGTTGCCAACTTGAAGGTAGGCACCACGGCACCACCTGGGATCAGTGAACTCACGTTCTGAGGAATCAGGATGGAGCTGTTGTTGATGGACTTCAGTTTGCCCCAGCTTGGGTTCAGCAGATTGCCGAAGTTGAAGATGTCAACGGTGAACTGGAGGGTATTCTTTGTTTTACCCACTTTGGTGAACACGTCTTGAGCGAATTTGAGGTCAACGCGGTTCAACCAAGGCAACTGTGCGCCATTGCGCTCGGCATACTGGCCACGATGCGCACGCAGGTATTTGTCCTGTTGGATGTATGACTCAAACAAGGAACGCTGAGCGGTTTGATCGTATACCACACCGTTTTGAGTATGGCTGACAAACTGCATCTGCTGCAGTTCAGCAGCGGTGGGGATGTAGATCAGATCGTTTCCGTTCACCCCATCGCGGTTGAAGTCTCCATTGTACGTGTAAGAGAAGCGTCCATTGATGCCTCCATTGTAGTACAGAGAGATGGTGGTAGCCAAATGCTTGAAGTATTCCTTGCGGTAGGCAAGTACACCCACGACGCGGTCAGGGATCACGTAGTCTGCATAAGAGAGGTTCTGGTAGTTCGAACCGGCAACAGAAGCAGTTCCTTGCCAAGCGGAAAGGGGCTGATCTCCGCCACCATCAAACAGATTGCCTGCCATGGATTTGGTGTAGGCAACGGAAGCGGAAAGTCCCTTGCTGAAGGTTTTCTCCAACTTGGTGGTCAGGGAGAAATAATAACCACGTGAAGCATTGTCGAGGATGATGGGGTTGAATTGGTTTGTTGCTCCAGGGGCGAATACACCAGAATTATTCAATGTGTTCAGGAAGCGCGTCTGTGTGGTTGCTCCGTACATCGGACGGCTATCGGGGTAACCAGCTACATTCAAGGCAACCGGAGCGATGAGGTTGGCGTGGCGGAAGAAAGCCGTCACGAGGTCCTTATTGAAGATCGCTTCGATGGTAGCAATGATGCCGCCGGGAAGTTTGGTATCGATGGCCAAGCTGGATTTCCAGGACTGAGGATTTTGGAACTCAGGTGACAAGGCAGTGATCGAACCGGGGATAACGGTACCGGCTTGAGGTACACTGGCCGGGCGATACGCAGCGGGGTCAGGATTGAATGGGCCAGGCGTGTTGGCTTGTCCGTTGAAAGAACGGGTCACTTGCAACATACCATTGTCGCCCGATTGGCTTACGATCCATACGAAGGGGACACGTCCGGTAAACACACCGGTTCCACCACGGATCTGCAAAGAACGGTCGCCATAGAGGTCCCAGTTAAATCCAAAGCGTGGAGACCACATGATGCGCTTCTTAGGCAGGATACCGGTATTGATCTTCTCCCCACCAACGAAGCTGGCAGCAGCCACCAGCGGGTGCGTGATGATCTGCGGCGCGAAAGGATAAGTAGGCAGATCCAGACGCAAACCAAAGGTCATACGCAAATTCTTGTTAACGGCGATCTCATCCTGTCCGAACACGGAATACTGTGCAAATCGGAAAGCAGAGAAGGCGGGGGCAAATCCGGGAGAGAGTGAATACGTGTAAGCGAACTCACGCGGCTTCACACGAAGTGCCGGATTTGGGTTCAATGCGCTGGCAAAATCTGACCAAGTGTTGAAAACATAATAGCTGGTGGCGAAGCGCTGGAAACCGTTGATGGTTTCATTGTAGTCAAATTGACCACCCACTGTCCAGCTGTGCTTGTTTTTAGTCCAGCTCAAGTAATCGATCACTGAATATGTCTTCACCTTTCGGATGTTGCCAAAGCTGAATGGCTCATATCCGAATGAAGTGTAAGGAGCAGAAGAAGCCACACCAGTAGTACTCAGGATGTCCACGAAGGGGAATGTTTGACTTTCCGTAGAACGTGAGTCGTTCTGATACGTGAACGTAGCACGGAGTGTATTAGAAGTTTTGCCCCAGTTGGAGTTCAACTCGGCAGCAATAGAATAAAGATTGGCGCCCTGGAAGTAGTTGGAGTTTTTGAACCAGAGTGAGTTGATGTTGGTACGTCCCAAACCGGAAGCGTAGTTAAATCCGGCACCGGAGGTAGAGCCAGAGGGCGTGAAAGGCTCACCACCTTCTACTTGGCTGTATCGAATGTTGAATCGGTGATGATCATTGATGTTCCAGTCGATGCGGGCCAGATATTTGGTACGCTCAATGGTAGGAGTATAGTTGTCGTAAGGACCGGTCTCATATCCGTAGTTGGTCAAAAGATACTGACGAATGAAGTTCAATGAGTCGGCTGTGGGACGAGCGATGTTGGGGCTGCTTCCGAAAGCGCCGGCAGGACCGGAGGCTACGTTCGTTTGAAGCTGCTTGGGAGAAGTCTCTGTTTCGTAGTTGATGAAAAAGAAGAGTTTGTCCTTGATGATGGGTCCACCAAAGCGGAAACCATATTGCTTGAACTCCTCAGGTGTGCGGGTAAAATATGTGTTCTCTACCCGGTTTCCGCGTTGCTTTTCATTGCGGAAGTACGTATAAACCGAACCGGAGAACGTATTGGTTCCAGAGCGGGTAACGGCGTTGATGGCACTGCCAATGAATCCTGTCTGACGGATGTCAAAAGGCGTGATGTTTACCGAAAGTTCCTCTACCGCATCCAAAGAAATGGGAGAACCACCGGCGGGCAGATTCGATCCGATACCAAAACTGTTGTTGAAGTCGGCGCCGTCAACGGTGAAGTTGTTCTGGCGGTAGTTACCACCTGCAATGGCTGCACCATTTGCCTGAGGGGTGATGCGGGTGATGTCATTCAAGCTTCGGCTGATGGTGGGCAACTGGTTGATCTGACGAACGCCAATGTTGGTCAGCGAACCCGTGCGACTGGAGTTGAGGATTGCATTGCGACGACCACCGGAGATGGTAACACCGGTCATGGTGGTGGCAGTTTTCTCCAACGAAGGATTCAGCAGAAAGGACTCTGCCAGTTGCAGAAAGATATTCTCATATTTTTCCGTGTTGTGACCGACATAACTCACTTCGATCAAATACGGACCACCCACGCGCATATTTTGAATAGAGAACTGGCCTCCTGCACGGGTAATGGTGGTGTATTTGGTGCCGGAAGGCTGATGCGTGGCAACGATGGTGGCACCAACAAGTGCCTCATCGCTTGAGCTTTTTACAGCGCCGTTGATCGCCGATGTGGTAATCTGGGCGAAAAGCTGGCCGGCCACAAAAACAAGCGCGAACAGAAAGAGGATTCTCTTAAGCATAATGGTTTTGGTTTTCGGTTGCAAAGAAACGGAAAATTCCTAGGTAAATATAGGCAAATATCAAGTTTTGGGGTTGGAAAATAGGGAATTACGTAGGTGTAGTTCTCCACAAGAAATCAGCAGCTCAGGAGGGTAGGGGCTACAAGCCCAGCTGCAGATGTAAGAGATTGAAAATCAGTTATATATGTAATTAGTCCTTTAGATTCCCTACTCTTTTCGCTTCTTTTTTCGGAACAGGCCTCGAAACAGGTCCCCCAGATGGTCGTAGTCCTTTTGGAAAGACAGGCTTCCGCCGGTCCGGCGGGCAGTAATGGGGTTGGTGTTGTTGGTCAGAAAATCATTGCTTTTTCGGTAGAAGAAGCCCACCCGCAGGCTTCCACTCGGATTGAGCAACCACTCCATGGTCACATCCGGAAGCAGCTGAATGCTTTGAGAAAGGTTGGCGTTTGTGGTGGACTGGCCCAGCGGGGCATCGAATCCCAATCCACCGGAAATGATGAAGCGGTTGTTGAAGAACGATCGTCCGATCGAGAAGTTGATGTTGCTTCCCAGGTTCAGGGCGTTGTTGTTTGCCGTCATCCAATCCCGGTTGTACAAAGAGGTGTTCAGGTTGATGGTATACTTGTCGCTCTTCAGCAGATTGCCCAGCAACTTGTTGATCTGATCGCTCAGTACATTCAGCAACACACCCGAGATGGTCGACACGCCAATGCCGCTTCCAATGGGATCGCCTGCGAGTTCACTGGGTGCAAAACTGTTGAATACGATCAAATACGTCACTTGACGGTTCAGCTCATTCGGATTTTTTTGCAGTTGGTTGATCAATAAAGCCAGTTCCTGGTTCCGATCAACGATTCCGTTTGGCGGAAATCCGAGGGAGAAACGGATCTGTGGTTTAAAAAGTTTGTCCGTAAGGGCAGCATTTACAAATACATCTCCCCGGGCATTGTTGAGTCCGCTTCCCAGATTCAACGAACTCGCCAGGGGTGCAAAGCTGACGTTGTCGGCTTTGTATACGGCCTCAAGGCTTACGTTTGCGTCATATGGATCCCCATTCCACTCAACAAAATGTTGTCCGCCTTTACGAATCTCGAACGGTTTTTTAAAGAAGGACTGGAAGGTGAACAAATAATTTCCCTCTTCAATGTTGTAGCGGCCACGCAAGGATAGGGGCTCATTGCTGCCAGATCGAATTTTCAAGGTGCCACTGCCTCTGCCTCTGATCACGTCACCGGTGAGTTCATCTAGCACCACTTTCGCATTCACCAGCGGTGTGGCCGTTATCTCAATGTCAACGGTAAAATTGTCCCCGCTGCCCCTCGAATCCTTGCCGGTCATTTCCCGCCCGTATTCGCGCTCAATGAGAAAATCTGCCTCCCCCGATTCTCGACCATCTTCAGAAAGCAACGTGAGGTAGCTACTGTCCCGATCCGATGCCCTCGCTTGCATGTTCAACAGTAGGTTCGACTGTGGGCCACGCAGTTGCAGGGATAAGGTTCCCTTTGCCATACCGTAATAGACCTCTCCTAGACTTCGATCGGTATTTAACAACAATACCGGTTTGTCAGAATTGGTAATCACTGACCGCGTGGTGGCGGAAAGATCATAGTACATGTTCCGAAAGGCCTCGTGGGCGATCCCTCCTCGGATATAGATCGGATTGCCCGTGGCGGAATCTTTCAGTACCCATCCATCCAGGTCAATGAGTGTAGGAGTGATGTCCACATCCGCTTCCTGTATGGAATAAAAGCAATTGGTGTAGTTTACTCGAAGTCCGCCACCTTTCAGTTTGCCGCTTCCGTACAAATCGGGGTTGTTCAGATCTCCGATCAACGCCACCTCGCCGGTAAGGTTTCCTTGAATGTCGCTGAAAAGGTGCCCGATGAAGCGTTCCAAAATTTGGATCGGATAGGCATTGGCAGTCAGTATTACTTTATTGCTGTCGACCGGACCTGTCAGGTGTACCCGGGCATCGAACATCAGGTTTTCAGCGCGATTGGTTGTTTCACCTCTGGCGCGCAGTTGATTTGTATTCAAATCGAATGCGAGGGAAGCGCCTAACTCACCGATCGAGTCTGCGCCCAGGCGGAGATAACGTGTTTGGATGGTGTCTGCTTCGATCTGCAAGTTTCCGGCCGGGTCGATCAACCGCACCTTGGCGGATACCAATCCTTCCAGTTCATTGGAAGGCATGAAGAAAGGAGCAATGTCGTGTAAATTCAAGGATTCAATGGAGATCTCGATGTCATTGTTCGAACCGGTTTTGGAAGGAATGGTTCGAACATCGATGCGCTGATCACCCTCTCGCAAGCGTAGATTTCCAAACGCCGGTTGGTCTTTTCGAAGAATGAATTGACCATTCTCGTCGATGGACCAAAGTTTCCCTTGGATCAAAAAAGTAGAAGGGGCCAGATCTACGCGCAATCCGTCAGGGTATGCGATCAACCTGCCCCGAATGTCGGCTTTGTCAATCGCCTCCGATACACCGGCCATCAGCCTGAAATCTGCCGTGTCTTTGTGCGCACTCAACTCAATTCGCGCCTCCGGAATGCTGATGCTGTCATTCAATTTGATCTTGTCAATCGATGCGCTCAGTCGAAGGGAATCGGCCATCCCTTCTGCCGACAGCGTTGTTTTTTGAAAAACATACGAACCATATGTCAACTTGGGGATGGTGGCGAGGATGCGGGTCGTTCGATCCGTTGGATCTATGCGCCCTTCGAGTTGCGCATTGCTAAGACCACTAATCGGCAAATGAAGTAACTCCAGATACGATTCGATGTTGTATGTGCGGGCTGAAAACTCGATTTGGTCCGATTCGTACACATGAGCGGGAGCCTGGATCCAGGAAGGAAAGAATCGGTTGCCAAGGGAGAGACCCAGGTTGGGCAAGTGTTCCCAATCAAATGATCCCCGAATCGATGCATCCATTTCATTTGAACGCAGTTGAAGATCTCGGTAACGGCCGGATTGGGTCAATTGTATGTCAAAATCCTGCAAACTCATGGGAACACCGTTCCTGGATAATTCCAGTGAATGCCCTTGGAGCGTGCCATTCAAATCATTCAATCCTTTGCCCTTGAAAGAACCCTTTAGTGATCCTTTCAGGGTAAGCCCATCCGGATTCCAGCCAAGCGCCGTCAAATCCATCCAGTCCAACCGGGCGTCGATGCCAATGGATGCGTCGTTGCTGAATGGTTTTCCGCTGATCTGAACAATGCCATTCAGGTTCGTATCCCGCACGTTCATGTTGAAGGCCCACAGCGGATCCTCAACGGAAAGCGTATAGCGAATGGGGGAAAAATCATAGGTGGTTGTCCTCAGGTTGATGAGCTCTCCGCTTGCCAGAAGGGAGGTGGTTCCTTTTCCGTTGACCGACATGGAAAAACGAGTCGATCGTATGCCCAGTTCCGGTAAGAGGCTTTTCACACCGATCAATTCTCCTTTCACAGAGGCCGTATAGCTGGGGGGCATGTTGGGCGAAAAGCGAACGGCTCCGGTGCCTGACAGCATCCCCATTTGTGTTTGAAGACTGCCTGTGAAATTCGCTTCCTTGCTTGAAACATTTCCTTTTCCGCGCAACTGCGCAAATGCGATCTTTTTTAAAATGGAGGCTTGTTCAGCTGAAATCGGAGCCACCTTCCCAAGAAGAGCACCCGAAGCAAACCATTCGGTTCGGTTGAACGTCAGGCTCCAATCTGCCGACTTGTTCCAATTTTTTGCAATGAAGTCACCACTCAAACGCATTTGATTTCCCCATTGTGCCCACAGGTTGGTTGCTTCGATCTTGTTCGCATCCATTTTTGCATTGCCGCGTAGCTCAATGGGATCGTTGAGGGGTATTTGAATGCCGGTGAGCTGATAGATTTCGCTCGGATCCATTCGTCCATCGATCGCGGTCAATTCCCATCTTGCGCCTTGTTGTGTTTTCGTCCATTTGATCTGCTGAGCCAATTGGCTGTTGGTGGTTTGTATCCGTACGTCGCGCCCCAACCATTCCGTGGCATTTCCAACAAGCTCACCCGAAAAGTCGACAATCGATAACCCGCAGGATTCTTTGCCGGAGATTTTGAAAGGCATGCTGAATGAATCAAGCGTGGATCGGATGTTGGTCGCGTGAAGCTCCACGTCCGACCAGTACATGCTGTTTGGATTGAATACGCCTTTTCGGTTGCTTGATCCTGCCTTATCTAGTGTAAATCGTCCTTTTTCTATTTTTAGTTGACCGGCCGTGAGGGATGGGCCGTTCCAGAAGGGGGTGATGGCAAAAAAATCGACGGACTTGCTATCCGCAACCGGGGGACGATTGCCTTTGTACTCTCGGATCTCTACCACGGGTTCCTTGATCAAAAGACTTTGTACATCGATGATCGAGTCGGTCGGGGATAAGCGATCAGCCTGTAGGGATAGATGTTCGATGGAGGCGCGGATGTTTTGGCCCAGCCAACCATCGCGCATAATGAATGTGGATCGAACGATCTCCAGGTCTTTTAGATGAAAATTGCTACCACCCCTGGTTTTGTTTTTGGATGCGCTTGGAGAAGACACAAACTGGTTAAAAAACTTTTCGTGCTGCCAGGTCGAGTCGTCACGCTGCATTTTTACAAGGGCATTTTCCAATCGGATCGGTCCAAGCGCATTGTCTCTTTTTAAAAAGAACCAATTGGTTACCCGAATATCCAGCAGGCCTGCATGCAGCAATGTGTCCTGCTTATCGTCATACACGGTCAGTTCCTCCAACCGGATCTTGTTGAACAAAGCGAAGCGGGCATTTTTCAATTCAATCTTGGTATCCCATTGATTGGACAAATAGCTCAGAACTTGCTGGGTCAGCCAGTTTTGACCAAATGGAGTGAGCAGGAACAAGTATGCACTCAGCAACAGCGCCAGCAAGCAGCCGATCGCCCATTTCAATATCCGTCCCGCTTTTTTCAGATCAAGATTTCCGTAAAATTACAGTATGTGGCCACTGTTGCCAATTTGCCGTCTGGTTGAATTGTTAGGATTGATGTAACATTGGATCATGTACAAGCATCCTTTTTTCCGAAAGCTGATCAGCATCATCATGCTGTTTTTTTTCCATTCATCGCCCTCCATGGCGCAACCGGGCGCTTCTTACACTCTGGTGATCCACGGTGGGGCAGGTACCATCACGCGGGCCAATATGAATGCCGAAATGGAAAAAGCGTATCAGCAATCGTTGCAACGGGCACTGGATCTTGGAGAACAAATGCTCTCCAATGGTCGAACGGCCCTCGATGTAGTGGAAGCCGTGGTCCGCTTGCTGGAAAACGATTCCTTGTTCAATGCGGGGAAAGGGGCAGTTTTTACCAACGCAGGAGAACATGAACTGGATGCAGCCATCATGGACGGAAAAAACCTGATGGCCGGCTCGGTTGCCGGGGTGAAGACCATCAAAAATCCCATTTCAGCCGCCCGGCTGGTCATGGAGCGAACAGAGCATGTGATGTTAAGTGGCAGAGGGGCCGAGCAATTCGCACGGCAAATGGGACTGGAACAGGTGGAGAACTCGTATTTCAGTACAGAAAGCAGAAAAAAAGCATTGCAGCGGGCATTGGATGCGGAAGAAAAAGAGAAAAGAGAGAAGCAAGATCCTGCCGCATCCACGAAAACCACCAAAAGCGACTGGAAATACGGTACTGTAGGGGCAGTTGCGATGGATCAATCGGGAAATCTAGCCGCGGCCACCAGTACTGGTGGGATGACAAACAAACGATTCGGTCGCATCGGGGATGCCCCGCTCATCGGAGCCGGCACCTACGCAGATACCCTGGTGGCGGTCAGTTGCACCGGCTGGGGTGAATATTTCATTCGGATGGGAATGGCCAAATCATTGGCTGATCGGATGCGCTTTGCGAATCAAACCATCGAAGCTGCCGGAACTGAATTGATTCAAGTCTTGTTGCCTCGCCTGGGTGGAGATGGCGGACTCATCGCAGTTGATCGTCAGGGAACACCCATTATGCCTTTTTGCACGGAGGGCATGTACCGGGGATATGTTCGAAAAGAAAAAGGAGCAGCAAACGTAAAACGGCAGATCGCGATCTATCGCGATTGATCAGCTGCCGATCTTCATGCCAAAGGTGAGTACCACCTGCGCGCCTTGCTGGCGGATCCGGGCCATTGGGAACGCTGAATTTGCTAATCGATAGGCAGCATGAACGTCCTTGCCAGTCAAGTGTACGTAGGTTAGATCGATGTAAATGCCCCGATCTCGATAGCCCAATCCACCACTGAGCTGCATGCGGGATCCTTTTTCTCCTGCCAGGTTCTCATATGGGTTCCCCAAGAATGCGGCACCCCCGCGAACCATCCACGTGTTGAATTTTACTTCTGCGCCCGTACGTACGTTGAATACACCGCGATAAGCGCGGTCGATGGCGCGATTCAACGCTTTCAAATAATTTCTGGTTTCGTCGCTGTTGTCTACCTCCGTATCCGGACTGTATTGAACCGCTCGATGATTTACATACTCCAGGTCGGCCGTCAAAAATCCTTTTTGTTTCCGAATGTCTTGAGTGGATCGGAGCACATAGGAAGCGCTGACGATGGCCCGGTAGGGGGTACTCATCATGTATTGAAAAGTAGCGGGCGCGCCGTTGTTGAAAAGGGCAGAGCTTTGCGTCTGTTCCCCTTGATAATTCTCCGTATCGGTCGTGATGACGGTGCGATACGTATCCTTTAATTGAAACCAGGTGGGCGTGTGAAAAGCAAGTCCCAAACGCCAGTAAAGGTTGGGGCGATAGAGTACGCCGAGTTTCATATTGAAACCAACGCCTTTGGTTTGCAGGTAGTCTTCCACCCGGGCAAAGTCAAAATTGTTGAGGGCGGTGGTGGCATCTGCTTCGGTGAATTGACCGACGCGGTCATAATTCAAAAAAGGAATACCGAAGGTGCCTCCGTAATAGAGTTTTTCATTGGTGGTGCCACCGAATCCGATGGCCAGCTCGGTGATGCCTCCGGTTTGTCGGATCCAGTTCTCTTGCAACAGTCCGGTAGCGATCGGTGCACGTGATTTGAATTGGAAATTTCCGCTGCTGCCACCGGCAATGGTATCGATCCAATAGGTATTGAATGCTAAGCTGGATCCGTTGGGAAATTGGTTGGCGACTACATTGGCATCCCGAATGCCTTGGATCTCTTCCAAAAATTTATTGGAATAACTGGATTGATTGTTCTGTCCCCGATACAGCAGATCGTTTCTAAAATGTGCAGAACGATTCACTGCCAGCGAAAGGACGGAAACTTGTTTTTTCCCTTTTCGGTTGATCTCCGTGCCGGCGAGTACGAGTCCACTGGTGCCAAAACTGAGTTGTCCTCTTTTGGCAGATTCCTCTCGGTTCAGGTAGTTGGCCTTTTGCTGCAGTTGCTGAAACGCAGGGGAGAGGACCAGATCTCCGGTTCGGAAAAAAGCCAATCCGGCCGGATTCACAAAGGTCGCAGAGATGTCACCACCCAACGATCCCATGGCACCACCGATGGCTTGTTGACGAGCCGTGCCTGCAGATTGATTCCAACACCAACGCAAGGCGTCGGTCGGATCTTGCGCATGCGCTGTTACCCAAGATCCGGAACCAAGTAAAAAACTTGCAAAGAGAACGGAGTGGATATTGAATCGGATCATGGCAATCGGTTAGAATTTACGTACTGGCGCAGATTGGGTGGGAGTTGGGTTCGTAGCGGGACGCGAGGCAGGCGCATCTCCTCCCGTACTGCGGTTGCCCGTGTTGAATACATCTCTCAGACCGTCGCCCATCGATCGGTTGTTTCTCGTGGGTGTAGTGCTGCCGGTACCGGTTGTGCGCACCGGATTCAATTTCGGATTCACCGGATTGGTAGTGACATTGGTGTTTGAGGGCGTTTGGTAGGTATTCAAGTTGGATACACG
>JBDKIP010000087.1:0-2757 GCA_039797015.1 Bacteroidota bacterium | reverse complement strand
CCATTCGTTCCATCTTGATTCGACCCGGAACGGTTCGAGCCAGTGTTTCCATATACGACACCAACCGGTCGTGGGTTACATGCCACTCCCCCACCTCGTGGTAGATCACCTGTGCGGGTTTTGGAACGACGGGATCGTAGCGAACGCCAGAGGGCAAATAGTAGCTTAGGTCTTGCGCGTTCAAAGAAGATCCCAGCAACAGAAAGAGCAACCGGAAAAACATAGATTTCATATAGCAGATTTGAAGGTCGAAAGTTAGCCAAAACGAGGGCATTCCGCTCGTATCTTTGCCTCGCCTTTTGCACAATTCAAATGAGTAAACAAGGAAAAGTTTTGGTGGCCATGAGTGGGGGGATCGATAGCACGGTCACCGCCCTGATGCTGCATGCACAAGGCTATGAAGTGGTGGGCATCACCATGAAAACCTGGGACTATGCCGCCAGCGGAGGCAGTAAAAAAGAAACCGGTTGCTGCAACCTCGATTCCTTCAACGATGCCCGTCAAGCTGCGGTGGAACATGGCTTCGCTCATTACATATTGGATATCCGCGAGGAGTTTGGTGATTTTGTAATCGAAAATTTTGTGGACGAATACCTCGCCGGTCGAACCCCAAATCCCTGTGTACTCTGCAACACCCACATCAAATGGCGCGCGCTGCTCAAGCGTGCAGATGCATTGGGTTGCGACTTCATTGCAACGGGTCACTATGCCAAGATCAAACAACATGAAAACGGGCGATTCGGCATCAGCAAGGCGGTGGACGACCACAAGGACCAGAGCTATGTACTCTGGGGACTGCAACAAGATCTGCTAAGCCGCACACTCCTTCCATTAGGCCCCTACAAGAAAACGGAGATCCGTCAAATGGCGCATGATTTTGGCTACCCCGAACTGGCCAAAAAACACGAGAGCTATGAGATCTGCTTTGTGCCTGACAACGACTACCGCGGCTTTCTCAAACGAAATGTAGACGGATTGGAAGCCCGGGTAGATGGCGGAAATTTCATTGATAAAAACGGCATCGTTTTGGGAAAACATCAAGGATATCCATTCTATACGATCGGACAACGAAAAGGACTGATTGCGTTGGGCAAGCCCGTTTTTGTGACACACATCGATCCGGAAAACAACACCGTGACCCTGGGAGATGAATCAGACTTGGATGCCTCTGAAATGACCGTCGCCAAACTGAACTGGATCAAATACGAACAAGCCCCGGACGGAGCGGAGGTTACCACTAAGATCCGATACAAGGACCCAGGGGCCCTCTCTGTACTGTCCGCCGGTAACGGATCCATCGACGTGCGCTTCTTTCAGGCAGTGAAAGGCATTGCTCCCGGACAAAGCGCCGTTTTTTACGAGGGAGCTGATGTCGTTGGCGGAGGGATCATCCAGCGGATGGATAACCCATAAGCCCGGATTGTCAGGCTTTTAGTAATTTAGTGTAACCATCTACCCCCTTCAGATGAAGATCAACTCCCTTAGAAACTACCTTCTGGCATTCAGCATACTACTGATTGGCCTTGGGTCCTGTACTGCCGAAAAAGAAACATTGAGCTTTGCGGAGATCGCCGACTACGCACCTTATTCAGTTGGAAAATACATCACCTACCGAGTCGACTCACTTGTGTTTACCAACTTCGGACGCACCATAGAGATCCACAAGTATCAAATGAAACATGTAGTAGACGCAACGTTCACCGATGGCATGGGCCGTCCCTCCTACCGCATCATCCGATACATCACCGACTCCACCGCCAGCACCCCTTGGCAACCTGATGGCACTTATTTCATTACCCCAGTAAATGATCAGCTGGAGGTGGTTGAGGACAACCGACGCGTCATCAAACTACATCAACCCATTCGCGCTGAATACACTTGGAAAGGAAACCGATTTCTGCCCAACGACCCTTACGAGCCCCTGTATAATTTCAGCAACGACGACGCCATGGCCGATTGGGATTTTCGGATCGATGGAGATCCCACTACGTTTACCCATCGGGGAAACACCTATAGCAATGTACTGACGATCGATGCCGTGGATGAAGCATTTAATGTGCCGATCGTGAATCAAAACGTATACGCCTCTCTTTCCCGCTCCGTTGAGAAATTCTCGAAGAACATCGGACTCGTCTACCGCCAACACGAACTTTGGGAACATCAACCAAACACCGGCGGCAGCGGAGGGCCTTACAAAGTTGGATTTGGCATCACCCAATGGATGATCGACCACAACTAGTCGTTCATGCCACGGATTGCAAAACTGATCCTGTTTCTTGCATTGAGCATTGCCGCCGTATTTGAATCATCTGCTCAATTCTCCCGATACATTGTCCGGCTAAAACACAAAGGCGGTTCTAGTTACTCCTTGTCCAACCCGTCTGCCTTTCTCTCTTCCCGGGCCATCAACAAACGAAACCGATACGGAATTGCGATCGACAGCCTGGATCTTCCGATCAGCAACGCACAGCTAACCCAAATCAGGGCCATTCCAAACCTGACGGTCCTGAATCAATCCAAATGGCTCAATGCGCTATCCATTCAAACAACCGATCCCAGCGCGATCAATGCACTGAACGCCCTTCCTTTTGTACAATCGGTGAATGGCCTCGCCGCACGCTTGACCATCGAACCAACTACAAATAAATTCGAGATCGAAAGCACAGAAGAAATTGTACCCTCCTCCGATCGGATACATTCTGATCACTTCAATTACGGCAGCAGCTCGCTGGCTGAAATACGATTGCATCAAGGGGA
>JBDKIP010000086.1:0-4776 GCA_039797015.1 Bacteroidota bacterium | reverse complement strand
ACTCATCAATCCGGAGATGCCCATCCCACCCGCCTCCAGCGAGGTACACGGCATCACCGATGAGATGGTAAAAGACGCACCCACCTTCAAACAATTGGCCCAGGAGCTGAAACAAATGCTGGATGGATGCGATCTGGCCGGATACAATTCGAATCGCTTCGACATTCCGCTGCTCATGGAGGAATTCCTGCGCGCACAAGTGGAATTTGACATGAAAGGCCGACGGTTGCTGGACGTACAAACCATCTTTCACAAACTAGAACCCCGCACACTCAGTGCTGCCTATAAATTTTATTGTGACCAAATTTTGGAAGATGCACACAGCGCCGAGGCAGACGCGCAGGCGACCTATGAGATCTTGCAGGCCCAGGTAAAGCGATACCCTCAATTGGGAAACAACCTCGACAGCATCTTGAAAACAATCGGAGAGGAACCCATTGTTGATTTCGCCCGTCGATTCGTTTGGGAAAATGGAGTAGAGGTCTTCAATTTCGGAAAGTATAAAGGAAAGCCCGTAGCCGATGTACTGCGCACCGAGCCTCAGTATTATGATTGGATGATGAAGGGAGACTTCCCTCAGCATACCAAACAAAAACTGACCGAGATCTATACACGAACCCTCCTGAAAAAAAGCTGATCGACTTGTCGAACGCCCTAGTCATCGTACCAACTTACAACGAACGGGAAAACATTTCAGCCCTGCTGCACAAAGTGTTCTCCCTCGAAAAGGATTTTCATGTACTGATCGTAGATGACGGCTCTCCGGATGGTACAGCTGAATTGGTCAAAGAACTTCAATCATCCTTTTCCGATCGACTTCACTTGCTTCAACGTTCGGGTAAACTAGGACTGGGTACCGCCTACCTGGCCGGGTTCAAATGGGGACTCGACAAAGGTTACGAGTACCTGTTTGAGATGGATGCCGATTTCTCGCACAATCCCGATGATCTGCTTCGCTTGCTCGATGCATGTGCCAACCAAGGGGCAGATCTTTCCGTTGGATCCAGATATGTGAAAGGGGGCGGTGTGGTAAATTGGCCCTTCAATCGGATCGCCCTGTCCAAAGGGGCTTCTCTATACACCCGAATCATCACCGGCATGCCCATCAAAGATCCCACAGCCGGGTTCATGTGTTATACCCGGAAAGTTCTTCAACGCCTCGACCTGGAGAAAATTCGGTTCGTGGGCTACGCCTTTCAGATCGAAATGAAATTCAAAGCCTGGCGCGCCGGTTTTCGGATACAAGAAGTGCCCATCCAATTTCAGGATCGCACCCAAGGTGTTTCCAAAATGCACCGGGGCATCATCGAAGAAGGGATCTGGGGGGTATTGAAATTAAGATGGCACGCTTGGTTCGGCGATTGACCTGAGTTCACCTTGAAAAAAGCCTACTTACAATTGCACTTGGCCGTGTTGCTGGCCGGCTTCACCGGAATACTCGGTCGTTTGATCGAACTCAATGAAGCGTGGCTGGTTTGGTATCGGGTGGGCTTCACCGCATTGGCCTTTTGGGGATTGCTGTATTTCAAACGGGCATCTTTTTTACCCGGATGGCGAACCATCCTTTCAATCATGGCCGTGGGCATCGTGGCCACGTCCCATTGGGTTACTTTTTATGCGTCGATCAAATATTCCAATGTATCCATTGCATTGGTCTGCTTTGCGTCGATTGGTTTTTTTACCTCGCTGTTTGAACCGTTGTTTTTGCGTACCCGATTTCGGTGGTCGGAGGGGGTGCTGGGACTGATCACGTTGTCGGGCATCTATTTGATCTTTCACTTTGATTTAGAGTACCGAACGGGCATTTTATTGGGCATGATCTCAGCGGTGCTGGCATCCTTGTTCCCTATATGGAATCGATCGTTGCTGACGAAAGTATCCGCAACCACGTTACTTGCCTGGCAACAAACCGGCGGATTTATTTTTTTATCAGCGATTCTTCCTGTTTATCTGTCTCATTCAACCATCGGCACATCGGTTCCAACCCTATCCGATGCGGGCTGGTTGCTTTTTTTGGTGGGTGGATGCTCCGTATGGGCCTTTCAGTTATCGGCAGCTGCCTTAAAAAGACTTTCTGCCTTCACCGTCAATTTGAGTTATGGTTTGGAGCCTGTTTATGGTATCCTTTTGGCATTCTGGATCTTTCGAGAAGACAAGTTGCTTCATCCCGGATTTTACCTGGGCGCTCTGATCATTGTGCTTGCCCTCTGCATACACGCTTGGATCGCCTTTCGGTCAAGGAAAGAACAAAATTCATGAACTTAGAACCACAATCACCTTTATGAACCGATTCCTTCTGCTCGCATTCATCAGCATGCTGTCATTCGCACAGGGGTACGCCCAAAAAAAACCACTCGATCATTCCGTTTACGACGGTTGGCAGCGGGTTGGTGAAAAATTGGTCAGTCCCGATGGGAATTGGGTTGCATACACTGTCGACCCTCAAGAAGGCGATGGCAATTTGTACTGGAAAGGATTTGGGACAAAGGCGGTCGACCGCAGCATGGCTCGGGGATACAATGTTCGTTTTGAACCCAATGGCCGCTATTTGTTTGCCAAGATAAAACCTCGCTTCGCAGATCTCCGAGAGGCAAAGATCAAAAAGAAAAAACCGGAGGATACACCTAAGGACTCCTTTTTGTTGGTCGATCTGACCACCGACTCCCTTCGGAAAATCCCATTGGTCAAGTCATTTAAGTATCCGGATTCAACCGGTGGCTGGGTGGCTTGGCATCTGGAAAAAACAACGCCCATCAAACCTAAAAAGACAGTTCCTGTACAGGATAAACGAATCGATAGTTTGGGCCGTGTGATCGACTCTCTGCAGTTTGTAATCCAAAGTTTGTCCGTTCAACCCAAAAAGAAAAAGCAACGCGATGAAGAAGAGGGTGATGGCGATGCAACAGATGATCCCATTAGCGGGGCAGGTACAGAGGCAGGTTCAGATCTGGTGGTCATGAATCTGCGGACTGGAACGCAACGCACTCTTGCCAATGTCTTGGATTACCAATTCAGCAAGAAAGGATATCGTCTGGC
Organism: Bacteroidota bacterium; assembly: GCA_039797015.1. Lineage (GTDB taxonomy): Bacteria > Bacteroidota > Bacteroidia > Chitinophagales > Chitinophagaceae > JJ008. The sequence continues at coordinate 1,740 of JBDKIP010000086.1, read as the reverse complement.
CGTGGAATGCGCTGCTGATGGGCAGGATTCTGTCAGCCAAAATCGAGTGTACTGTTTGGATCTAATCTCCGACTCCTTATATCTGGTCAGCAAAGGCGGCAACGATTTTCGGCAATTCAGTTTCAGCGAAGATGGCCGTGATCTGGTTTTTCTGGCGGAGCGGGACGCCCGACCCAAAGAGTTGCAGAAATACTATCGTGTTTGGCATTACCGACACGGAATGGACTCGGCGAGCATCTTAGTTGACCGACACACCCCGGGCATGCCCCTTGGATATGCACCCAGTGAACATGCCACGCTTTCCTTCAGCGCAAGCGGCAATCGACTTTTTTTGGGAACAGCACCCATACAGCCGGCAAAAGACACCAGCAAAATTGAGATCGATCTGGTCAAATTGGATATCTGGCATTACCAAGAGGATTATTTGCAAACACAACAGCTCTATAACCTCACACGTGATCTTCAGCGCAACTACCTGGCCAGCTACGACTTCGAGCAGCAAAAACTCATACAGTTGGCAACCCCTTCCATGCCGATCGTGTTGTTGAGTAAAGACGGAGACGGTGATCGCTTCTATGGACTGGCCGACAGTGGATATCGGTTGGTGAGTCAGTGGACAGGACGTAGCGATCGAGACATTTACTGGATCGATGCGCAGACCGGTGAACGAAAGATGATCACACACGATGCATCCATGGTATTAGGTGGCAGCAATGTATCGCCAGATGGAAATGCGTTGGTTTGGTATGATCTCAAAAAACGCCATTACCAATTGTGGGATGGAGCGCGCATCCTGGACATTTCGAAGGGAGTAAAATTTCCTTTGTGGGATGAAGAGAACGATGTGCCGGATCATCCAAATCCGTATGGATTTGTCGGATGGCTGGAAGATGGTACGGGACTTGTGGTCTATGACCGTCACGATCTATGGCGGCTGGATACGTCCTCAAAAAAACTTCCTACTCGTTTGACTGAATGGGGCAGGGAAACAAATACCCGGTTGCGGTTGGTGCGAACGAATCCGGTAGACAAACCCTGGCAGCAAGGGCAGGAGTTGATCTTTCGCAGTTTCAATCAGAAATCAAAGAGCGAACAGTTGCTGGCGGGTGTGTGGATGGGAGGAAAATTAATGTTTCATCCGATCACGGCCGTTACGCCGCATACCTTCAATGCCATTCAACAGTCAAATCGCTCCGGTCGGTTGATATACACGATGGAAAATTATCGACAGGCTCCGGATCTCTTTACCCGAACCATCGGATCCAAGGTGGTGGATGAACAAAAGCTTTCTGCTTTGAATCCCCAACAAGCGAACTACAATTGGGGAACCGCTGAATTGTATAATTGGACGGCACTCAATGGAAAGCCTGCCTCCGGGGTTTTGTACAAGCCGGAAAATTTTGACCCCAAGAAAAAATACCCGCTCATCCTTTACTTCTACGAAACGCATACCGATGCGCTGCATCAATACATTCCTCCAACGCCAACCGGGAGTCGATTGAACATTTCCTTTTTTGTGAGTCGTGGCTATGTGGTTTGCTCGCCGGATATCCGCTATGTCACCGGTCAGCCCGCACAAGGGGCATACGACTACGTGGTGAGTGCGGCCAAATCGTTGTCGGCCAAACCCTGGATCGATGCCAAAAACATCGGCATACAAGGACAAAGCTGGGGTGGCATACAAGTGGCACAGTTGGTGACCATGACCAACCTGTTCAAAGCAGCCTGGTCGGGTGCGCC
>JBDKIP010000085.1:0-2725 GCA_039797015.1 Bacteroidota bacterium | reverse complement strand
ACATGTTATTCGCAGAAAAGACACACGACGAGACCCGACAAGGTGAGGCGTATGCCCCGTTTTCAGCTGATCCCAATCGGTACGATCGGCATTTTTATATAGAGAGCTATGGCTGTCAGATGAATTTCGCCGACAGTGAGGTCGTTGCTTCGATCCTGCAAGAGGAAGGGTACGGCGCCACCCGTGACCTGAACCAAGCGGATCTGATCTTACTCAACACCTGTTCGATTCGGGAAAAAGCGGAACAGACCGTTCGAAAACGTTTAACTGAATTCAAATCTCTCAAAAAACAGCATAAGGGTTTGTTGATCGGCGTGTTGGGATGCATGGCTGAGCGTTTGAAATCGAAATTTCTTGAAGAAGAAAAGTTGGTGGACCTGGTCGTTGGTCCTGATGCCTATCGAACCTTGCCTCAATTGATCGAGGAGGCGGGCACCGGACAAAAAGCCGTCAATGTTTTGCTCAGCAGAGAAGAAACCTATGCGGATATTGCTCCGGTAAGATTGAACACCAATGGAGTGAGTGCCTTTGTCAGCATCATGCGGGGCTGCAACAACATGTGCTCCTTCTGCGTGGTGCCATTTACCAGGGGACGTGAGCGAAGTCGCGACAACATTTCGATCCTGGATGAATGCAAAGATCTTTTTGAAAAAGGATACAGAGAGGTGACGTTACTTGGACAAAACGTCGATTCGTATCATTTTACGCCAGAAACAGGTGGTGATGCCGTAAACTTCGCTGACCTACTCAAACAAGTGGCCCAGATCTCTCCCCTGCTGCGGGTCCGTTTCTCCACCTCGCATCCAAAAGACATCACCGATGAGGTATTGACCACCATGGCTGCACATCCAAACATTTGCCGATACATCCATTTGCCTGTTCAAAGCGGCTCTACCCGTGTACTTCAATTGATGAATCGAACCTATACCCGAGAATGGTACAAAGCGAAAGTGGATCGGATCAGAGAAATCATGCCGGATTGCGGGATCTCTTCAGACATCATTGCAGGATTCTGTACGGAGACGGAGGAAGATCATCAGGATACACTTGACATCATGCGGTACAGCCGGTATGATTTCAGTTACATGTTTTTTTACAGTGAGCGCCCCGGTACGCTGGCGCAACGTCGCTATGCAGACGACATCCCGGAAACTGTAAAAAAAGAAAGACTTCAACAAATTGTTGCGTTGCAAAATGAACTTTCGCTAAAAAGCAACCAACAAGACGTAGGCAAAGTATTTGAGGTATTGATCGAAGGAAACAGCAAAAAAGATGAACAAGCCTGGATGGGAAGAAACAGTCAGAACAAAGTGATTGTGTTTCCCAAAACCAATTCGAACCAAGCCCCCGGAAATTACGTTCACGTTTATGTTGATCAATGCACCCAAGCTACCCTCATTGGGAGCATCGTTAACGATTAAATTCTGTCATGTCTGATCTTCAGTCCATAAAAAATCGTTTTGGCATCATCGGCAATGCGCCTGCTTTGAATTTTGCCTTGCAAGTAGCAGAGCAAGTGGCGGCAACGGACCTGACCGTATTGATCACCGGTGAAAGTGGTGTGGGCAAGGAAGTGTTTTCACAGATCATCCATTCCCTCTCTGCCCGAAAGCACAATTCATTCATTGCCGTGAACTGTGGTGCCATTCCGGAAGGAACGATTGATTCGGAATTGTTCGGGCATGAAAAAGGATCGTTTACCGGTGCCGTTGAATCCCGCAAAGGCTATTTTGAAACCGTAAATGGCGGAACGATCTTCTTGGATGAAGTTGGTGAATTGCCTCTGGGTACGCAAGCACGATTGCTTCGCGTGTTGGAAACGGGGGAATACATACGTGTCGGATCGTCCAAGGTACAACGCACCGACGTACGCGTCGTAGCCGCCACGAACAGGGAACTGCTCGAGCGGGTGCAGGAAGGAAAATTTCGGGAAGATCTCTATTACCGGTTGAATACCGTACCCATTCGGGTGCCGGCCTTGCGCGACCGCTCGGAGGACATCCATCTGCTGTTCCGGAAATTCTCGGCCGACTTCGCCAACAAATACAAAGCAGCCTCCATACAACTGGATGAAGAAGCGCAAAAGATTCTGAATGAATACCCCTGGCCCGGAAACGTCCGTGAATTGAAGAACATCGCTGAACAGATCTCCGTTTTGGCCAAGGACAAAAAAATCACTGGTTCCACACTAAAGCAATTTTTGCCCCAGAGTTCCTCCAATCGCATGCCCATTCTAGCCGCTTCGGCCGGGCATACGGCCGAATTTGCCAACGAGCGGGAAATACTGTACAAGCTTTTCTTCGACATGAAGAAAGATGTCACCGAGCTGAAACGATTGTTCCTGGAGTTGATCCAAAATCCTGAGCTGGCCACCCAACACCCAACCTTTGTAAACGAACTTCAGAATTTACAGGTAGCCACCGATTCGATTCGACCGATGACCTTGTCGAACCCGGGCATCCACACGTCATCAGGTATGCCCGTTGCCGCCATGCCTACCCCACTCGATGCACATGTGGAAGTGGAGGAGAGCTTGAACATCTTGGACAAAGAAAAAGAGCTGATCCTGAAGGCACTGAAAAAACACAAGAGCAAACGAAAAGATGCAGCCGCTGATCTTGGGATCAGTGAACGCACTTTGTATCGAAAACTGAAAGAATACAACATCGAGGAGTGAAAAAAAATCTAGCATATTTCGTTTCCCTGACCGGAGCACTTGTTGGTT
>JBDKIP010000084.1:0-4720 GCA_039797015.1 Bacteroidota bacterium | reverse complement strand
TGGCTAAATACCTGTGTGTAGTTGGGAATCGCCTCGTCGGTAGCCAGCAATAAATAGGTATCGGTGCCAATGGGCCCCTGTACTTTTCCTCCAACGAGCAAGCTGGATCGAATCAGTTCGTTTTCTCGATACCGGGGGAATTGGTTATCGACATTGCCGCCTGCTGTAGATGGGTAAAGCAGCTGCATCTGTCCGTCACGGTCGATCATGAACAGGTACACATATCGCTTTTTCATGTTGCTTTTTCGGGCGGATTCATTTGCTTCCAGAAACAGCTGAATGGGTTGTCCCATTTTGTACTGATCTGCTCCGATGATTTGTCCGTTCGTTCGGTCACGGATCACCAAGCTGAATGGAAACTCGGCGCTTTCATTTATGGGCGCAGCGAGTTGAATCCAACCTCGGACCTTGCTGATCGCTTTTGCTTTTTCATAAAGAGCTTCCGTGATTTGGGCGATCGAGTTCCCATCTGTTTTGATGGTTCCGTTACTGGCGGTGGGGAGGGAATACGCGCGTGTGAGCAGAGGCAAACTGCCCAGGCTGTCTGCGGGGTTGATGTCTGCTCTTCGTAGCCGGTAGGCCAATTGGTTTTTTTCATCCACAATGCCTACCAGCCAGTACTGGGCCAACGCCGGATCGTTCACGAGTTGGATGTTTGGGTTTTGGCGTCGTTTGATCTCTTCGGAAAATGCATTGACCAGCGCTTGAGCGGGGGGGATCTCAAAATAGGTCAGTTGATTTTTCGAGGCATTCTTTTGTATCGTGGCAGCAGAAAAAGAGGTACCCAAAGTGGTTCGCTTTCCATTTGCATTCAGATGGAGCCCATTCGCATCGGCATAGATCGATTGTTCTGGTGCTTCTTTATCCAATTCTGTCATCCAGTTGCTGCCCATTGTTTTTTTCAATTGGATGCCGGTGGCCACCCATTCGGAGAGTTGCTTATCACCCAGTGCGGGAGGTATGTAAACATTTAATAAGGGAGCTGTTGAGGAGATCCAATTGGTAACCTTCAGGTATTCGCCGGCTTTCAGGTTTTTGAGATCTCCTTTTATCAACCGTGCATGGGAACGATTGGGACCATATACCGAATCAACCACCAGAAAAGCCAGTGTGTCTTTCCCATCCAGTTTCAGGAGTTCATTCTCTTTTCGAAGGCCAACGGCAAATCCGCCTTGCAGAAAAACTTTTCGGCGCGACATCGGGTTGCTGGGGTCATCCATCACCGCAACCTGCGTTACATCGGGCACTTCCCCTTTGGTCAGACCGAACAGCGTTTGTTCTTGGCGCATTCTTGTGCCGCCCAATACCGGTTCTTGTTTTTTCCCATTGCTTTTTAGGATGGCCCGGGCGGTGGAAAATAACTTGAGGGTGGAGGCGTTTGGTCCTATTTGTTCCAGTGCTTCTGTTAGCGCTAAGGTAAATGCACCATGTGCGATTTGATCGGGTGAGGGTTGTTCCTGTGCGAGTTCGTCGGATTGTGCAGCGGAAATGATCAGAAAACTTTTGTCTGTTCTTGTCTCCGGAGGGGTTGGGTCGCTGTCGTCTTTTGCATCATAGCTGGCATCCGCCGTGAATCGGTAAACGGGAGGTGGTTGTGGTCCGCGCGAGAGCGATCCACTGTGACAGCAATCGTTGATGACGGTCAGGTTAACTCCTTTGTCAAGAAATTGATTGTAGATCGCGGCTAGTTCTTTGTCGCGGATGTCTTTGGTACCGGGTTTCCAAGCATCGGCCGGTACGATGGTTTCATCTTTTTGATCGGTTTCCTTCGAGAGGCTGTTTTTAACCTGACTCCCGTGGCCCGCATAGAAAAAGACGGCCACGTCATTCGTCTGAGATTGATTCAGCAGTTTGCGCAATGCATTCAATATGCCGTCGCGGGTGGCTTGCTGATCGAACAGGGTTTCGATCTGTTGGGGGGGGAATTGGAAGCGGTTGATGAGGATGGCCTGCATGGCACGGGCATCGTTCACGGCGCCTTTGAGGTCACGAATCGGCCCTCTTGGTCCAACAGGTACCTGCGCCGGGGCGGCATAAGAGTTGATGCCCACGACCAGGGCGCGGCGTTCCTGCGCCCCCAAAAGCAAACTATTCAGAAGCAACGATGCGAACAGGGCAAAAGACAGTATGCGCGATTTCATGTGTTTGGTATGATGTGTCAAAATCTGAATTCAATAACGAACCGGCGGATCGCATCTCATGTTAACTCTTTTTTCTGAAATTAAGGACGGAGGTGTTAAACCCTTGAAGCCGATCACCATCTCAGAACAAAATCAATTTTATGAAGCCGATCGTCTTTTTTCTAATGGGCATGTTTTTTATCCAAACAGCTGTGGAGGCGCAGCACATTCGGGTGCGGTTGGACTTCCCCGTAGGTGCCGCTGTTCGTCCCGCAGGCAATGGTCCGTTTCGTGGGGCGCTCTGGATCGGTCCGGAATGGCGTTGGCAGCGAGGTCAATATGTATATGTACCCGGTTATTGGGCCAAGCCCAAACGCAGAGGCGCCATTTGGATTCCGGGCTACTGGAACAGCACCCGAAGGGGTTATGTCTGGATTCCGGGCAGGTGGCGGTAAAGGCATGCCCTTCGGGAGGATGAAAAACTTTTGGACTAAAAACAGCCCGCACTTATCTTTGCACCCCTTAAACGGCCCGTTCGTCTAAGGGCTAGGACACCACCCTTTCACGGTGGTGATACGGGTTCGAATCCCGTACGGGCTACTGAAAAATCCCACCGTAAGGTGGGATTTTTAGTTTGAACAGTTTGGAGAGTTTGGGAGTTTGAAAAGTTGGCTGAACCATCTGGCATGGTTCTTGTTCTAATAGCAACATGCAAAAAGAAGCTTTTGACTGGATTGTGAACCGTCGTCGGTCCAACCGAAATTTTGACCCGAATGTTCCCGTATTGGATGAAGTGATCGAACGTAGTCTTCGTCGTGCGATCTTATCCCCCAACAGCAGCAACATGCAGCTCTGGGAGTTTCATTGGATTCAATCCGAAGAAAAGAAGGCCAAGCTGACGGATTATTGTCTCGGGCAAGGTGCTGCCCGAACAGCCAAACAGCTGGTGGTTTTTGTCACCCGCCAAGATCTTTGGAAAAAACGGGCACAGTGGAACCATACGCAAATTAAGGAGGCCCTGGGTGGACGTGAGCCTGGCAAACTGGAGAAAAGAGGATTGGATTATTATGCCAAATTGATGCCCCTGATCTACCGAAAGGACTGGCTGGGGATAGCCACGTTGCTTCGTCGAACCATCAGTTTTTTTGTGGGCCTGAAAAAACCTTTTTATCGTGCCAGTGGCACGGCCGATCAGCGGATCACGGTACACAAGTCCTGCGCGTTGGCGGCTCAAACCTTCATGTTGTCGATCGCAGCGGAGGGATTTGACAGTTGTCCCATGGAAGGCTTCGATCGGGTACGCGTGCGAAAACTGCTGGGGTTGCCACTTGGTGCCGAGATCAACATGATCATCGGGGTGGGTCTGGGAACAACCGCCGGCATTTGGGGTGAGCGAAAGCGTGTGCCTTTTGAGGAAGTAGTGGTCAGGCATTAATCTTCTCGCGTCCACTTCCATCCCTTAACTTTTCCGTAGTTTTGCCCCGCAAAATCAAGCAGTATGTCTACAATTAAAGTTGCCATCAACGGTTTCGGTCGAATCGGTCGCCTCGTTTACCGTCAGATCTTCAACATGCCCGGTATCGATGTAGTGGCCATCAATGATCTGACCAGTCCCAAAGTATTGGGTCATTTGCTGAAATATGACAGTGCCCAAGGCCGTTTTGAGGCGGATGTGAAAGCAACGGAGGATACATTGGTTGTAAATGGCGATGTACTGAAGATCTATGCGCAAAAAGATCCTGCGCAAATTCCCTGGGGCACACATGACGTGGATGTGGTGATCGAGTGCACGGGATTTTTTACCGACAAGGATAAAGCCGCTGCCCACTTGACCGCAGGTGCGAAGCGGGTGGTGATCTCAGCCCCGGCTACGGGGGATCTGAAAACCGTCGTATTCAATGTGAATCATGAAATTTTGGATGGAAGCGAAACGATCATTTCCTGTGCTTCTTGTACTACAAACTGTTTGGCGCCCATGGCCAAGGTGTTGAATGATCAATACGGCATTCAGACCGGTATCATGACCACCATTCACGCGTACACCAATGATCAGAATACCCTGGATGCGCCGCATCCGAAGGGCGATCTTCGTCGCGCTCGTGCCGCTGCAGCCAACATTGTTCCCAACTCAACCGGGGCGGCCAAAGCGATCGGACTGGTGTTGCCCGAATTAAAAGGAAAGTTGGATGGCGGTGCACAGCGCGTGCCAACGATCACTGGCTCACTCACCGAGCTGACTTGTATCCTGTCCAAAAAAGTAACAGCGGAGGAAGTGAATGCCGCCATGAAGGCAGCTTCCAATGAGTCATTCGGTTACACCGAGGATGAATTGGTAAGCACGGACATCATCGGCATTCAATTCGGCTCATTGTTCGATGCCACGCAAACCAAGGTGATGACCGTGGGCGATGCTCAGTTGGTCAAAACGGTTAGCTGGTACGACAATGAAATGAGCTATGTAAGCCAGTTGGTGCGCACGGTGAACTATTTCGCCAAACTGATAAAAAAATAAGACACTTCTTCGCCCGACTTTGGTCGGGCTTTTTTTTACGAATCAATGTTTGTTTTTATGAGTCGTTTTCAGCAGCATTCTTTTGCGG
>JBDKIP010000083.1:0-10444 GCA_039797015.1 Bacteroidota bacterium | reverse complement strand
GAAAGAATTGCCTGGTGGGCATGAACGCTGTGGTGATGGATAATGTGGAGCTGGGTGATGAAAGCATTGTAGGCGCACTCACCTTCATCAAAGAAGGAGAAACCATCCCTCCCCGCAGCGTAGTAGTTGGTAATCCCGGAAAGGTGATCAAAAAGGTCAGCGACCAAGTGGTCGAGTGGAAGACAGAAGGCACCCGCTTGTATCAGGCACTCCCGAAGGAATGCGAAACCACGCTTAAACCCTGTAAGCCCTTGCGGAAAGCCCCGTCGAAACGAAACTTCAAAGGGATCAAATACGAGCACTTGAAGAAAGTAGAGGGTAGAAAGTAGAAGGTTTAAACGTTCTGCTTTAAACTTTCTACTCCTCTGATGCTCATCATACGTACATGCCGCTTTATTTCTTACATTAGCCTTGTAAAGGAAATCACATGAAACAACTTTTCGCACTCTTATCGCTCTCGGCATTGTGTGTAACCGCGCAAGCACAATCCGATCGTTTCGCCTATGCCATTACCGATCAGCAATCGGGCGGATCGAATTGGCATTTCCTCCGCCGCATTGATTTGGCAGGCGGATCGGTAACACAATCGTTGTTCGAGGGATTGAACGATCAGCGGCCCGTTTATCAGGCCGGCACCGGCAAAGCAGCCCTCACGCACGATGCACCCTTCCAATCCGGTGTTGCCGCCATGGCCTTAGATCCCCGCACCAATAGACTTTTTTTTACCCCCATGCAGATCGATCAGCTTCGGTACATCGACCTGAACAATTGGAAAACATACTACGTTTCCGGTACACCTCTTGCTAATAACCGCACCACCACAACCGATGCGGGTGCCATGGTTACCCGGATGACGATCGGCAACGATGGATATGGCTATGCGCTCACCAACGATGCGCGTCACCTGATCCGGTTCAGCACCGGCGGACTCCCCATCATCGAAGACCTGGGCAGTTTGGTGGATGACCCGGCCAACAACGGACAGTCCGTTCACCTCTCCTGCACCAGCTTCGGAGGCGACATCATCGCGGATGACAAAGGCAATCTTTACTTGATGACCTCGGCTCAATACATTTTCCGCATCAACATCAAATCCAAAGTGGCTACCCATCTGGGCACCATCAAAGGCTTGCCGGCTGGATTTAGCATCAATGGCATGGCCGTGACCGATAAAAATCAGATTCTCATAACCAGTGCCGTACAGCCGGGATATTTTTTGGTTGACCCAGCCAACTGGACCGCCGCCGCCTGGCCCGTAAAAGAAACCGCTTGGAACGGATCTGATCTCGCCAACGGCAATGTATTACGCAGCCAAGGGCCTTCTTTGAATGCCAAACCGGAAACACCCCAACTTGTTGAAACCGGAAAAGGCTACATGTCGGTGTATCCGAACCCAGTGCAGCAACATCAATTCCAGCTTCGTTTGCGCGATCTGAATCCGGGTGGCTACCAACTCGAGATCACCGACATGCTCGGTCGCCAAGTGTTGACACAAGCTGTTCAGATCAGCCAAGAAAATAGCACGCTGCCAGTTGTGTTACCCAAAGGACAAACACAAGGGCTCTATCTCATCAAGCTCAGTGGAACGTCATTCCGAGCCTCGTACCAGCAAAAGATCATGATCCAATAATTGAGCGATACCTAGTTTTTGAAAGATCCCGGCCCTGGCCGGGATCTTTCATTTCGGGCCATGCCCTCAACATCGGGTATATTTGCAGCCAATCATTCTTGTGGAGAAAAGCAACTTTGTAGACCAGATCCGAATTTTTTGTCGCAGTGGCCACGGCGGTGCCGGCAACAAACACTTCATGCGCAATAAGTTCACCGCCCTCGGCGGACCGGACGGCGGCGACGGAGGTCGAGGCGCACACATCATCCTGAAAGGCAACCGAAATCTCTGGACACTCCTCCACCTGCGTTATTACAAGAATGTATTGGCAGAAGATGGCGAGAGAGGCGGATCGAATAATTGTCACGGCCGCGACGGAAAAGACATCATCATCGAAGTGCCCCTCGGCACCATTGCGCGCGATGAAGAAACCGGAAAAGAAGAAGTGGAGATCCTGGAGGACGGACAAGAAATCGTTTGGATTCCCGGCGGTAAAGGCGGACTCGGCAATTCTCATTTTGCCACCGCCACGAATCAGGCACCTGAACACGCACAACCCGGACTCCCCGGCATCGAAGGATGGAAAGTACTCGAACTGAAAGTACTCGCCGATGTGGGACTGGTCGGATTTCCCAATGCCGGTAAATCAACGCTGCTCTCTGTCATCACCGCGGCCAAACCCAAGATCGCCGATTACGCCTTCACCACCATTACCCCGAACCTGGGCATGGTCGAGTACCGCGACGGAAAAAGTTTCTGCATCGCCGACTTACCCGGCATCATTGAGGGCGCCGCGGAAGGACGCGGACTTGGACATCGTTTCCTTCGACACATCGAGCGCAACTCTGTTTTATTATTCTTGATACCCGCCGACAGCGCCGATCACAAAAAAGAGTTTGATATTCTTTTAAATGAGCTGGAACAATACAATCCCGAGCTGTTGAACAAACAATTCATTCTTGCCATCAGCAAAAGTGACATGCTCGACGAGGAATTGAAAAAAGAGATCAGCGCGCAGCTACCCAGTCAATACCCGCATCTGTTCATCTCCTCGGTCACCAACCAAGGATTGATCGAACTGAAAGACAAACTCTGGCAGATCCTGAATACGCCCGTTGCTGAGTGATATGAAACCCCAACCTTGCACATTTTGTGGCCACACCGTGGAATTAATCCATGTACACGGTCATTATCAATGTCCCATTTGCAAAACCAATGCATTGCCCTGCTGCGATGGAGACAACTGCGATACGAACCTGATGCTCAACGATCGAATCAACCGGCAACAGACGGAGCGCGATAACGATCAATAAACACGGCCCACCGTATCACAAGCCGCCTTCAGCAATGAGTTGCCATCCGGAGCATCCTGCCATTTCTCCCACATCATTACACCGTTGGCCTGATCCTTCGCCAGTTTTGCCTTGCGCTTGATGGTGTATTGGCCATTGTAATAGATCGTATAATTCGTGAATCCGCCTGATGTCACGATCGCCGAATCGGAGTTGGCATTTCCGCCCTGACTGAGAATGCCGCGGAAAGACAACACCGTACCGGATTGCGTGATACCGGAAGGTCGCCCATACGCAGGCAATCCCAACACGCATTTAGACGCCGGCATCTGTCTCGTATTCAACCAATAATTCAAGCAAGTTTGTGCCAACGCGTAGTCGCTGTGATGACGAAACGGAGCAGATGTGCTGAAATCATCGTATGCCATCACATTGAAAAAATCAACGTAAGGGAACAACTCGTTGCGCACGGCATCCCGGATGCCGCCGGCGTATTTACCGGCCGTGATGGCGCATGACAAATAATAGCGAGCATCGCGATGCAAGGAATCGGATAGCTCTTTCATCATCGCCGTAAAAGTTGCATCCGTCCCATCGGAGGTAGTGGGGAACTCCCAATCCATGTCTACGCCATCAAATCCGTATTGACGCACCTTGTTCATCACATCCTTCACAAAATTGTTTCGTCCGGTAGCCGTAGCCGCCATATTCTTAAAGTTTGTCTTCCCATCGCCGGTTCCGTCATTGATTCCCACGAAAACTTTTGCCCCATTGGCCCTTGCCTTGGTCAGCACGTCGTTGAGTGTATTCGGACTATTCACCGTAAGCGTGCCACTGCTGTTCACACCAAAAAATGCGTACACGACCACATTGGTCATCTTGAATTTTACATCCGGCACATCGGCCACTGACCGATACGAGGGAAAATAACCAACTACATAATAACCAAAAGGAGCCGGTGCAGAAATGGTTATGTAGGTGAAGGACCTGACCTGGCTGCTGCAACCCGTGGCCGATCCGCTGCTGTTCTTTGGCACCACATACCAGTAATAGCTAGCATTGGCGGTGGCCGGTATCGTGTGTGTGTAGCTGGTTCCGCTCACACTGGTCGCGATGGCCGTGGTTGGATTGGCATTGGTACCGAGAAACACATCATACGTGCTTGCGCCGGAAACAGCATTCCAGCTAAGCGTGACCTGCGTAGCGGTCACAAAACTGCCATTGGCCGGTCCTGCTGCCACCGCACAACCAGGCGCGGGATTCGGACCGGGTCCGGGAGTGGGTGAATCTTTCTTCCCGCAGGAAACCCAATAGATACTGATCAGCAGGAGGACGGTTAGGCGCAGACGCATAGATTGATTTTGGTGCTTGAAAATAGTCGATTTAACCAAAGAAAGGACAAGGGTCTTTCGTAATTTGCGAGGGACCAAAAAAATCAACATGAAACGATCCTTGCTCACCCTCACCCTCCTCATTAGTGTCCTGTTCCGTGCCGTTGCCGACGAAGGCATGTGGCTCCCCATGCTGTTAGGCGAACAGGTCTATTCAAAAATGAAGGCGAAGGGATTGAAACTGACCGCCAAACAACTCTACGACATCAACCAAGCATCCTTGAAAGATGCGATCATCATTTTTGGTGGCGGCTGTACCGGAGAGATCGTGAGTGCAAAAGGATTGATCTTCACCAACCACCACTGCGGATACGGTGCCATCGCCGCTGCCAGCAGCGTGAACAACAATTACCTCCGAGATGGTTTTTATGCCAAAACATTGGCAGAAGAAATCAAAACATCTCTTTCTGTTCAGTTTCTGGTGCGCATTGAAGATGTAACCAAAGAAGTGATGGATTCCCTCGGGAATTTGACGGGTGCCGATCGGGTTAAGAAGCAAACAGCTGTACTTGCCGCCATCAACAAACGTATGAGCGATGCCGGCGGCGCCATTGAAACACGCGTGAGTCCGCTGTTCAAAGGAAATCAATTTCTGGCTTTTGTATACCAACGTTACAGCGATGTACGTCTTGTGGGCACACCTCCCGAAAGTGTTGGAAAGTTTGGTGGTGATACAGACAATTGGGAGTGGCCTCGTCATACCGGCGACTTTGCTGTGTTCCGTGTTTACATGAGTGCTGATGGCAAACCCGCCAAATACGATGAAAAGAATGTACCCTACCAGCCAAAGTGGTATTTGCCCGTTTCTCTGCGTCCGCTGAAAGACGGCGACTTCGCCATGATCTGGGGATACCCCGGTGGCACCAACCGATATGAAAGTTCTTTCGGCATCAAACTCGCTACCGACATCAACAATCCAACGCTCGTAAAACTTCGGGATGCTCGACTGAAATACATGTTCGAGGAGATGAAAAAAGACCCCAAGGTGAAATTGCAGCTGGCATCCTCGTACGCGGGCATTGCCAACTATTGGAAGTTTTTTGATGGAGAGACCAAGCAGCTGTTGAAATACGATGTATTGGGACAAAAACAAAAAGGCGAGGCGGAATTCCAGAAATGGGCGAATGGAAAACCCGAATATGAAAATCTGTTCCGCAACTGGAGCAAGTCCTACGACGATTGGCGCCCATATGCCAAGCACCGTCAATACATGAGTGAAGGCGTGATGGGTTCTCCGCTGATTGGCTTTGCGAGTTCCTTGCTATCCCTTGAAGCCGCATTCAAAGCCGAAAACGACAAAGCCGGTGATCCGAAAAAAATGATCGCGGCAATCGATAAACAACGTGCTGCATTTTTAGCAGACGAGAACCGCGTATCGGATGAAAACATTTTGGCAGCCACTACAAAAATGTTCTATGAGGACGTCGACAGCAGCCAGCATCCGGAAGGTTTCTTTGCAGCGCTGCAGAGCACCCATGGTCCCCTCAACGAACTAGCCACCTACGATCGATATTCAACCGAGCTATTTGCCAATACGATGATCTTCGACGACGAACGATGGAATGCATTTGTGAAAGAACCAACCCTCGCGGCACTGGAACAAGATCCCGCCTTCCAACATGCGCGGGCATTCATGAACAACTATAACAATCGATACGCATCGTTTAGCCAGCAATTCAATACACTCAATGCCGAATACGGGCGTCTATACTTGAAAGGGATTCGTGAAATGGATCCGGAAAAAGCGAAGATGATGTATCCAGATGCCACCTTCACCATGCGGGTGAGCTATGGAAACGTCAAATCCTACCAGCCGCGCGACGCCGTAACATATGACTATGTGACGACTTCACGTGGACTGCTTGAAAAATACAAAGCAGGCGACTATGAATTCGACTTGCCAGCCAAACAGATCGAGCTCCTGAAGAATAAGGATTTTGGTGAGTACGCCGATCCCAAACGCAAAGACTTGGTGATCGGATTCATCACCACCAACGACATCACCGGTGGCAATTCCGGATCACCGGTCATCAACAACAGAGGAGAACTCATCGGACTGGCTTTCGATGGCAACTACGAAGCACTTAGCCATAAGCTCGCCTTTGACAAAGACCTGAACCGAACCATCTGCGTAGACATTCGCTACGTACTCTGGTGCATCGATAAACTGGGAGGAGGCAAGAACATCGTTGAGGAACTGAAGATCATGAGATAAAGTAGAGTGGAGCTCATTACCGAAATATCCATTCACAAACTCTCGATCCCGCTGATCGAGCCGTTCATCACTTCGCTGGGGCGAGACGATGATGCCAAGAATGTGGTGGTTCGAATCAAAACGGAAACCGGTCTCATCGGCTTCGGTGAATGCAGTCCCTACATGCCCATCAACGGCGAAAGTCAGGATACGGCGTATGTGGTCGGACAATATTTCGGGAAAGCATTACTTGGGAAAAATGCATTGGACCTGGCCTACATCAACCAACAGATGGACGCTGTTATCTATGGCAATGACAGCATCAAGAGTGCATTTGACATGGCCTGCTACGACATTGCCTCGCAAGCAGCAGGTGTGCCACTCTATCAGTACTTGGGCGGAAGGAAAAATAAGACCATCACAACCGACTATACCGTCAGCATCGGCGATCCGGATAAAATGGCAACCGATGCAGTGAAAATCCTTGAAAGAGGATTCCCGTATATAAAGGTAAAGTTGGGTAAGCATGGTCCGACCGACGTGATCCGCATGCAAACCATCCGTGCAGCGGTTGGTCCCGATATCCCATTACGGATCGATGCCAACCAGGGCTGGTCGGTCGAAGAAGCCATTGAAACCCTCCAGGCCCTTGCCCCCCTCAACATTGAGCATTGCGAAGAACCCATCCCCCGATACAACTATACGCTGCTGCCGAAGATCCGAGCGGCATCACCCATTCCCCTCATGGCCGATGAATGCCTGGGCGATGAACACGATGCCGAAAGACTGATCGCCCTGAATGCCTGTCAATACATGAACATCAAATTGGGGAAATCCGGCGGCATCTTCCATGCACTAGAAATAGTTCGACAAGCGGAAGCAGCAAACATAAAACTTCAGGTGGGTGCCATGATCGAATCACGCTTAGCCATGACCGCCTTTGCGCATTTTGCGCTTTGCAGCGACCAGATCGTTCACTTTGACTTTGACACCGCCCTGATGCTGCGGGAAGACCCCGTGGAGGGGGGCATTGAATACAAGGCCGGGGGGGTGATCGAGGTGCCGGAGGTGCCCGGACTTGGCGCAAAAATTTCAGATCAGTGGCTCACTAAGAGTATTTCCTGTATTTTTACACAGTAACTACTCTTAGTGAGCATCGATCAATCACAATTCGTACGAGCAGCCGTTTACTTCTCGCTTTCGCTGGTTCTGACCCTGCTGTTCGTTTTGGCTTGTCCGCTCTACATCTCACGCGAACAGACAATTTTATCCTTATCGATTGCCGGAGGCAAATGGGCCATACAAATAGCCGCGGTGCTGTTGATGCTTCGTAAAAAAAGAGGGGCATTTATCGTAGGCATCTCCAAAGTATGCCTGATAGGATCCCTCCTGTTGGTTCCTTATATCCTCTCTGCAGGGCTGGGCATCAGTGACGACCCGATGTTTTTTTTCGGGTCCTTGATCTTGGCCGTATTGGTAATGATCTTCAGATACTACTTCGAAGTAACGAATCTACAAGTATCGCTGGCCTGGTGGTATTTCTGGTTGCTCTGTCTTACCATTGCCGTGAACATGCAATTGACCCTCGTATTCAACGTGATTTAAGCGAAAACAGGTCAGGATTCGATCGACCAGGAGGTTCCTCCTCCTTTCTCATCCTTCAATTGAATGCCTAAGGCAACCAACTGATCCCGTATCTTATCGGAAGTGATAAAATCTTTTCGAAGCTTTGCTTCTTTTCGAATCTCGATCAACAACTCCATCACCCCTTTCAGTTTTTCATTATCGGCCTCTGTCACCGCCTGCAGGCCGAACACATCCTCCAACCAGATCTTGCACTCTGCCTGAATGCGTGCGACTGTTCCCGGAGCCAGTGCCGTAACAGAAACCTTCCCGTCCTTGATGGAGTTCAGTACCGGTACCAGTTCAAACAGATTGGCCAATGCTTTGGCGGTATTCAGATCATCATTGATGAACGCCGGAATCTCATCCAACAACCGATTGACACGTTGATCCAGCTCCACGTCATCGGCAACCGCATGTGAATGAGGGTAGGTCCAAGCAGGTGCCGTCAATCCGCTATAGGCATCCCACAGCCGTTTAAGTCCTTTTTCTGCGGCTTGCAATGCTTCGTTGCTAAAATCGAGTGTACTGCGGTAATGACTTTGCAAGATGAAAAAACGGACCGTCATCGGATGATAGGCCTGGGTGAGTTCCGGATGTGTTCCCGCAAACAACTCCGTCAATTTGATGACGTTGTTGTAGCTCTTCCCCATCTTTCGTCCGTTGATGGTGATCATGTTGTTGTGCATCCAGTACCGGACGGGTGCGGTATGGTTGCAGATCGTACTCTGTGCTATTTCACTCTCGTGATGCGGAAACAACAAATCCATACCGCCTCCATGAATATCAAATTGAGCACCGAGATATTTGGTGGCCATGGCAGAGCATTCAATGTGCCAGCCGGGATAACCAACGCCCCAGGGACTGGCCCATCGCATGATGTGCTCTGGCGCGGCTGCTTTCCATAAGGCGAAATCCGCACGATCCCTTTTTTCTTCTTGACCTTCCAACTCACGGGTGGTTTCCAACAGGTCCTCAATGACACGTCCGCTTAGCTTTCCATAATCATGACCTGCAGCATATTTCTTTACATCGAAATAAACGGATCCATTCACTTCATAGGCATAACCGGCATCGACCAGTTGTTTGATCATTTCGATCTGCTCCACGATGTGACCGGTGGCGGTGGGTTCTACCGAAGGGGAGAGGGTATTGAACTGCTGCATCGCCCAGTGAAAAAGACGCGTATACTTGCTGACCAACTCCATGGGCTCGAGTCGTTCCAGCTTCGATTTCTCGGCGATCTTGTCTACGGCATCGCGTCCCTCCTCCTCAAAATGTCCGGCATCCGTAATGTTTCGTACATAGCGAACCTGATAGCCCAACTGCTGCAAGTATCGATACAACACATCAAAGGTGATGTATGGACGCGCATGGCCCAAGTGACTTTCTCCGCTGACCGTAGGACCACACACATACATCCCCACCCTGCCTTTTACCAAGGGCACAAAGAGTTCTTTTTGGCGACTGAGCGAATTGTAAATGTGTAGTGCAGACATAGCCATGCAAAGATGGACAAAAAGCGGGGAATCCCGACGATCAATCGGAGGAGAGTACCAAATCGGCGACGAGCATGCGATGATCCGAGTATTCCTCTTTTCGCCGGGCAAATTGAAGCACCTCGAAGCGCTTGTCGGCGAACACATAATCAATGCGAAGCGTAGGAGATAACCCCAAAAAGGTTCTGCCAATGCCCGAACCTTTCATCAAAAAGGCATCTTGCATCTCCCCTCTTACCTGGGCATAGGAATATGAGTTCGGTATTTCATTCAGATCGGCGCAGATGATGGCGGGATGGGTGGTTTTGGATAACTCCTTGCGCGTGATCTCGGCCTGCAAGGTTCGATTCACCACGCCACGCTTCCATTTGGAAAAAATATTACGGGAATGACTGATCACACTGTCTTGTACCGAACGAATGGCATCGATGCGTTTGTAGTCGACCGGATTCAATTGAAAGGATTGCAGATGCGTGGTAAAGACACTGATCGTGTCACGACCCACCAAAATATTGGCTCTCAATAAAACCTCTGGAAGACTAGGTGCCGGAAAACGGATTTTACCGGTATCAATGATTGGATACCGGGAGAAGATGGCGGAACTATAATAATTGAGATCGCCATCTTCGTCGAACGAAAAATAATAATAAGGATATCCCATCGCACGGATCGGCTCAATGTTATCATAGTATTCAGGATGCTTGGAGGTTTGAAACTCCTGAAAACACAACACATCGGCATTTTGCGCCTTGATCAGATCCAACATGCGAAGACGGGTCTGACTCCCCTTGTTGTTATTCTTGAGCAACTCAATGAAACGAGCAACATTCCAACTA